>JAFGKB010000193.1 GCA_016928755.1 Anaerolineae bacterium
GATGCTTCGCTACGCTCAGCATGACGGATAGCGCGAGATGTTTCGACTTTCTTTCTGAACTGAACCATGTCTCTTATGGTTGTTACTTGGCACTACCTAGGACATGAACATCTGTAGGACTTCAATACATAGGCATATATAACACATAATACACAACCTAATATACTGCTGACGGCCCCTAACAACATAGAAGGGCTATGATAATCGTAAACTATGTACCATTGGCCGGCCGGAATATAGACAGCCCGAAAGAGTAAATCAGACCGCAGTAGCTGCCCCACTGATAAAACGGGGGTATATCCAGCGGCAGCCTGGCTTGTTCGCCGGTACAGCCAGCCTGGATACCATGCATCATTCAGAACCACAAAACCGGGGGATTGTGCATGCACACTAAGAATAATATGATTGGCAGTATAAGTGATAACCTCAACGTATTCAACGTCAGTATCGTGGGACATATCACGCAACGTAGCGCATAGGGCAGCATCTACACCGGCTAAACTTGCCAACTCACCATCAAGAAGGGCCACCTGCTCGCCGGGGTCAAAATCTGCCGCTTGCATCCGACTTAATAATTCAACATCGTCGGGAGCAGTTATACACTGATGGACAAGAAAGGCCCGAGGAAGTATGTTTAGGTTTTCATATATCTTCACATCCCCAGAATGGGCCAGATAGAAATCTTCGGAAAGCACTAACGGGTAAAAAGTACCAGTGCGTTCATCAATCAAACTGGCCCCGGTCAAAGTAAGCGCAGTTGACGCCTTCAAAGTAATATCCACCGGAGTAGAAGCGTCCGACCACTCTAAACGAATAGGAGCATGCGGTATCTGTGTACCAGGAAGGGTATAACGCAGTACTTGCTGTGAATCTAGCGTAATATCAGCCATCCCTTCACCCTGATAGAGCAAGCCTAAAGCAGTCGCCTTAAAATTATCCGGCAACCAGCCAAGGGAAAGAGAGTCACCGGGACTTAGTAAGGGTTGAAATTGCCGGTCATAAAAGATATCATCACTCCAGGTATCACCGGTCTTATCGGTAATAAGGAAGCGCACCCCTAGCAAAGAAAGCCAGCGAGATTCTGGGATTTGGGTTAGATTTTCACGTAAACGACCATCAAGGGTGCCTTCCGGGAACAGTAGCTTAGAAAAAGCCACATAGTGTGCGAGAGGTAAGAGGCCCCCATCATAACCATCAACAGCAGGAACACCAAAAGCCAAGGACAGATTAGGAGCCAAGACTTCACGAGCTTTAATAGAAACCAGATACGACCACAACGCATCCGCAGAGAGATAGGAACCATAAATCCCTTCTATCTCTGGCTTATCACCAGGGTCAAATAACATCTGAGAAATGCTCAAAAAGCGGTCCGCCGGCTCTTCGGTTACTTTTGCAGCTTGTGTGGCCGCGACCAGGTGCGCAGTAGCGGGCCGGAGGTCTGTATAAGCGCGGGGCGTTGTCGCCTGAGCATGCGGCAGGTAACCCCCAGAGATTACAAGTTCCACAACCGTTAAAACAACGAGGAGTGGAGCGAGGAGCCTTTTCAAGCCGTTGTCCCCTAAAGTTAAACGAGAAACAGACCAGCCGGCCAATATCGACATTGGCAAGACGTAAAAAGCGAGGAAACGCGCCGGCGCGCGGAAATGCACAAAGCCAGGAATGCCAAGACGCACGACTAGTAGATAAAGCGGGTTATAGCCACCAAAAGCGAAAAAGAGACCCATTGTCGCTAATAGGCCTAATCCGAGTGCGTGGACAGAGCGAATCTGCCAACCGCGCCAGACACCCCAGAAAGCCAAGAGAAGTCCCAACACGCCTAAGTATCCCACACCCTCTGGCAAAAGAGGGGATGCAAGATAGGGGGGCAATAAGACGTGAGCTAAACGCAATGGAGAGATCGAGAAAGACACGGCTTCCCGCCAGGACATACCGCCACTACGCATGGAAAAACCGGAAAGTTCAAAAGTTGGGAACAATTGCACAGCCGCTATCAGCCCCGCCAGGAGAAAAGGCACGAGGGTCACAAACCACCGTATTACTAAGTGCCCAAAAGGAACAGTGTCGGGAGAGACCCGGAAGACCTTTGCCAGAAGGGAGAGGCTGATATACCAGATTGTCACCGCTACGGCGGCGATAAATGCCATTTGGGTATGCCCTGATAACAAGATTAAGCCTAAACTGATGATACTTGTAATAGACGGCACACTAACGGCTTGCCTAACATAAGGGATTTGAATATCAACCGGGGGCCATAAGACCAGTGGTAACCAGGCCAACGCCTGTAATTGGTTAAGATGCTCAATATGAACGCCTAAATACCCCCCACCCATATAAAGCACCCCGGCTATAGCGGCTCCCCATACTGACTCAATACCTAATCGGCGGGCTAAGAGAACTATATTAACACCGGCAAGGGATAAATGCAATAAAACGCTGAGATGTAATGTCTGGGTAGCGCTGAGTAGCGAGCCATCCGAAAAAATCCAGAGAGGCCAATTCAAGGGATAGAAAAATCCCACTTGCGAGTTTGCCAATAACGGTGCCCCGGCAAACAAATAAGGATTCCATAATGGTAATTCACCGGCCTTAATAGAACGAATAACCGCAACCCAATAAGGGAAGAAATATGTATGCAAATCACCGCCGGCAAGGACCCGCCCGGCAAACAGACGCCGGTAAATGCAAAAAACCCCGGCGAGGACTATAGCAAAGGTCGCTAGAGTAGACCGGCTGAACAGGGGGGAAGCACACTTTGGAGTCTCTATGTTTAGCGGCGATTTTTCCATAGCAAATAACCTTCACTCCCAACATAAGCGTTGTGTCTGTAAGGCATTGGCATCGTTAGGGTCGATCCGTAAGGCAACTTCAATATAGGATTGGGCATCCTCACACTGATCCAGGAAATAATAACACAGGGCCAAGGTATAATACTGTTCAATAGGGGGACCTTTGACAGCCCCGGTAATGCCATCTAAGTTCACATCACCGGTGATAGAGGGAATGATAGGCTCAATGCGTAACAAGCGACCTTCAGGAATATACAAAGGCAGGAACCACCCCACATAGACCTTATCGGCGGGGGGCTGTGGCATACCGCTCATATACACCACAAACCGTCCGCTTACAACATTCAGCCGTACCCATCCCGAAAAATCCGTCACATCATTCTGAGAACTTTTAATCTGTGCCCGCAACGGGGATTCTAAATCCGTGGGGTGGGTAAACAC
>JAFGKB010000194.1 GCA_016928755.1 Anaerolineae bacterium
CAGCGGACTATTATTTTTGATTTTACCGTTGTACATCCCAGGAGTATGGTTGTGCAAGGGCTTCCCTAATGAGTATGTCGAAGGACCTGGGACACAGAGATACACTGAGGAGTTACTACGTAATTAGCACACCAACGATAACGAAAATCAGGTGCAACGCACTTAAGAAAGTGCAATGCACCGATTTTCAGAGGAGGCAGGTTGTTACTCGGCAGAACATTGCGCGCTTGCTCTTGGGGGAAGATATGAGATTATTCTATGGTTATGCATTCAAGACTTTATTGAGGTGAGGAACTATTATGCTGACGTTTCAAGAGGTTATTTTACGCTTACAACGCTATTGGGCTGATCAGGGTGCTTTGATTTGGTTGCCCTACAGTGAGAAAGTGGGCGCCGGGACGATGAATCCGGCAACTATTCTGCGTGTTTTGGGGCCGGAGCCTTGGAATGTGGGATACGCTGAACCCTCGTTCCGTCCTGATGATGGTCGCTATGCCGAGAATCCTAACCGTATGCAGATGCATACGCAGTTCCAGGTGATTTTAAAGCCTGATCCCGGTGACCCGCAGGAACGGTATCTGCGGAGTTTGGAAGCCTTGGGGATTCGACGTGAAGAGCACGATATCCGCTTTGTCGAGGATAACTGGGAAAGCCCGGCCTTGGGTGCCTGGGGATTGGGTTGGGAGGTCTGGCTGGATGGGTTGGAGATAACTCAGTTTACGTACTTCCAGCAGGCCGGCGGTATTAACCTGGATGTGCCGGCGGTAGAGATTACGTATGGTCTGGAGCGTATTGTGATGTATCTCCAAGGCGTGCGTTCTGTTTGGGAGATGGCCTGGGATGATGACCATACCTATGGTGAGATTCTCGCCGACCAAGAGGTGGATTATTGCCGCTATGAGTTTGAGTTAGCAGACATTAAGCAGCTCCAATCTATGTACCAGATTTTTGAGGATGAGGCGTTGCGTTGTCTTGACGCCGGGTTGGCTGTTCCGGCCCTGGATTATATTTTGCGTTGCTCGCATACCTTTAACCTGTTGGATTCTCGCGGGGCTGTGGGGGTTACCGAGCGTGCCACTTTCTTTAAGCGCATGCGTGGGTTGGCCCGCCGGGCTTCAGATGCTTACCTGGTGCAGCGTGAGCGTGCCGGGTATCCCTGGTTAGAACGTTCCCGTTTGTCCAAGGGTGCTCAAGTCCAGGGTGCACCGATGCATTTACCCTGGCGGGACCAGGAGAAGTGCGCGCCTGAGTTCGCTCCGGGGGAGCGGGTTCCGTTCTTGTTTGAGATCGGTACTGAGGAACTCCCGGCTACGCATCTGAGTATGGCTCTGGAACAACTGCATAGACTGGTCCCACAAGCTTTAGATGAGGCGCGTTTGGAACACGGTGATATCCATATCTGGGGAACTCCGCGCCGTCTGGCGATTTTCGTTGAGAATCTGATTTGCCGGCAGCCTGATGAGGAGCGACTGGTGAAAGGACCACCGGCACGTATTGCGTTTGATGCTGAGGGCAACCCAAGTCGTGCCGCCCAGGGTTTTGCCCGTTCTCAAGGTGTGGACCTTGCTGCGCTCCGTGTGGAAGAGATCGACGGCGGTGAGTATGTCACAGCCATTAAACACGAGGCCGGGCGTCCGGCCCTTGAGGTATTACCTGAGGTCCTCACCGGTTGGATAACGGGATTGCGTTTCCCACGCTCAATGCGCTGGAATGGTGACGGGGTAGCTTTTAGTCGCCCTATTCGCTGGCTGGTCGCTCTGTTAGATGAGACGGTGGTGTCTTTTGGTTACGCCGGTCTCAAGAGCGAGCGTGTGACCCGTGGCCCGCGGCCCGCCGGTTCCCCAGAAGTTGCCCTGGCTTCGGCCCTTGATTATATGACCACACTGGAAACCTACGGCGTGATTGTTGATCCGGAGAAGCGCAGTGCTGAGGTCGTGCGCCAGGCGCAGGCTTTGGCCGTAGAGGTCGGGGGGCAGATTCCTGATGATGCCGGGTTGTTAGAAGAGGTGACGAATCTGGTTGAGGTTTGTACGGCGGTACGGGGTAGCTTTGAAGAGCATTACCTCTCGTTACCCCAAGAGGTCTTGATTGCGGTGATGAAGAAACACCAGCGTTACTTCCCGGTGCTAGATAGCCGGGGCCGCATTATGCCCTATTTCATCACGGTGCGTAATGGGGGCAGTGAGTACTCAGATATTGTCCGTCAAGGTAATGCTGATGTTATTCGCGCCCGTTATGCCGATGCTGAGTTTTTCTACAAGCAAGATAGCCGCCAATCCCTGGAGACTTTCTTGCCCCATCTGTCTACATTGACCTTCCAGGAAGACCTGGGTTCAATGTTGGATAAGTCGCACCGTATTACTGATCTGGCACCCTGGGTGGGGATGCGATTAGGACTTTCTAAACTGGATTTGGATATTCTGGGGCGTGCTGCTTACCTGTGCAAGGCGGACCTGGTGACCAAGATGGTGGTTGAGATGACCAGTCTACAGGGTATTATGGGGCGGGAGTATGCGCTTCGTTCTGGTGAGGCCGCCGAAGTCGCCCGCGCTATCTATGAGCATTATCTGCCCCGTTATGCCAATGATGCTTTGCCTAAGACTTTGCCCGGCGTAGCCTTGGCATTGTCTGACCGTCTGGATAGTTTGGCCGGGTTATTCGCTGCCGGGCTTGAGCCGACCGGTTCGGCTGACCCGTATGGTTTGCGGCGGGCGGCGTTAGGGATCGTGCTGATTTTGCTTGAGCATAAGCTCTCGTTCTCGGTACGTGAAGGTCTGAAAGAGGCCAGCCGTTCACTGCCGGTTAAGGTTGATCCGGATAAACTTGATACCGCGTTAGTGTTTGTTGTAGGGCGACTCCAGGGTGTCTTGCGTGATATGGGTCTGGCTTATGATGTTGTGGAAGCGGCTTTGGCCGAGCGGGGCGATAACCCCTTATTGGCTTATGCGGCTGCCGAGCAGTTATCGGTATGGGTTGCCCGTGAGGATTGGTCTACAATACTCGATAATTATGCCCGTTGTGTGCGTATTACGCGGGATCAAGAACCATACACACTGGTTGCAGAGCATCTTAAGGAAGAAACGGAGTTGGTCTTGTATAAGGCTTTGGTTGACGCCGAGAGTAAACTCGGCGTACAGAGCAACGTCGATGATTTGCTGAATGTGTTCTTACCCTTAGTACCGATTATTGAGAAGTTCTTTGTTGATATTATGGTAATGGTGGATGATGAGCAACTACGCACGGCACGCTTGGCCTTGTTGCAGCGAGTCGCCGGGTTGGCTGCTGGTATCGTTGATTTGAGCAAGCTTGAGGGATTCTAGTACCCCTCTGAAAATCGGTGCATTGCACTTTCTTAAGTGCGTTGCACCTGATTTTCGATATCGTTGGTGTAGCTTGCCATATGGAAATTCCTTCAAGATGTAATTGATGGGTAGTTTGACCACATATGTAGACTGCGTTTTACCCATCATCTAATACTTGAAAGCGTGCTAGGTCTGGTTGTGAAGATTTTTAAGTTTGTTTAGCTGTTGATGGCACGGCGTTGGGCTGTCTAGTCTAACGCCGTGTATTTCCATAGCTTAACAGTAGAGAATGTGTATGATGAATTACGATGAACTGGTTTCTGAATATGCGCTGCATCGTATGGTGCATCCAGAAGTATTACGCGCGTTGATTGTTAACGGTTTTTTGCGACCTAATTCTAGGGTTCTGGATGTGGGTTGTGGTACAGGAAACTATATTATGTCTATCTCTTCCATCGTCAACTGTTCGTGTTGGGGTGTGGATTTATCACGTAAGATGTTGGAATATGCTCGGCAGCGTCGTCATCCTGTTAAATTAATACAGGGAAATATCGAGAGCTTACATTTTGCGTCGAATTCCTTTGATATGGTCTTCTCGGTGGATGTTATTCACCATGTGCAAAATCGCACTCATTATATTAACGAAGCTTACCGTATTCTTAAACCTGGTGGGAAGTTTTGTACAGTCACCGATTCCGAAGATGTGATACGTAGCCGGCAGCCGCTCTCCGTCTATTTCCCTGAGTTGGTTGATATTGAGTTGCGGCGGTATCCGAGCATCGCGGCACTGCGTATCTGGATGGAGTATGCCGGTTTTGGTGCGCTTCAAGAGCAGTTTGTGGAGTTTACCGATAATTTAATGGATATCCGTGAATACCGGGAGCGGGCTTATTCAGCTTTGCATCTGTTGCCAGAAGAGGCTTTCCGGCAAGGTGTGGCACGTATGGAAGCGGATTTGCAAAAAGGCCCTATCCAGCGTGTCTCCCGCTATGTCTTGTTATGGGGGACGAAGGTAGTTCAATAATTGTAAATGCCCCTTTTGTATTAAATAAATTTGGGTTTCGATTCCTAGCTTGCATTTTTTTAAAGAGGAAGTATTGTTAGTGTAGATAGGTCGAATTTGTGAGTTCGGGAGCTAGGTGTTGTGATTCGTTATATTATATGGGATGCTGGCGGGACACTTTTTGACACTTATCCGTCGGTTGTACATGCGTTTTTGCTAACATTAGATGACCTCGGTGTCGAGGAGACTGTTTCGCAGGATTGGGTCGATAGCTTGGCGCGTACTTCTATTGGGCATTGTGCCCAAGTCCTGGCCGAAACCTTTAAACTGGATTCAGATGTTTTATATGCTCGTTTCCGGGATGAGTACGACCAGATTCCGGCTGAGGAACAGACCCTCTTTCCCGGTGTGACTGAGCTATGTGAATATATACTGGCCAGTGGTGGTATGAATTTCATTGCCACACATCGCTGGCGCTCCTCACTGATACAACTTCTGGAGACACACCAAATCAGACATTATTTTGAAGATTTTGTGACAAAAGATGCCGGTTATCCGCGCAAGCCCGACCCTGCCAGCCTTAATGTTATTATCGACCGGCATAATCTGGCCCGTTCTTCTGTACTGGCGATAGGGGACCGGGAGATCGATATTCTTGCCGGTCAAGCGGCGGGTATATGTACGTGTTACTTCGGTACTGAAGTAGACGTTGCCGGCGCGGATTGCAAGGTCACAACGCTTAGCCAATTATTAGAAATTCTTAAGCAGGATGAAGAAAAAAACTGTCCCTAAATCGTGGCCGTCCTTTTCTCGTCGCCAATTTCTATATCTGGTGGCGGGGAGCCTAGGCGCGGCAGCTACGGGGTGTACCGATGATAACCCGGACTTGCTGTCAGGTCAGAATGTTGAGTTACCCCCCTATATAGATGGCGGGATGGGTATCCCTGTCTTCCGTGGGCCTTATTTACAGAGTTCGGTGACTATTGCCGGTTTTATGTTGCCGGCTAAACTTGCCCCGTTACGGGACCTTTGCGACCATTATCTCAATACGCCCGCCCTTGGTAACCTCTCTTATGTGCCCTTAGCCCCTGTTGTGTTGTTATTGTTTGCCGATATGGATATTGCCTCTTTAGATCACCGGGACG
>JAFGKB010000195.1 GCA_016928755.1 Anaerolineae bacterium
CGGCAAGACGGGGACCAAGGCGCGCTCGGCTAATGCCCCATGTCCGATCTCCCGGCGTTTTGGCCCACGCATTGGTGAAACTTCACCGGTAGAATAAGGCGGGAAGTTGTAATGATGGATATAGCTTTTAGTTTCTTCTGGGAAGAGGTCGTCAAAAGTCTGTTCCTCTCCCGGCATACCAAGAGTGGTCAAACTCAGGACTTGAGTCTCCCCACGAGTAAAAAGCCCAGACCCATGCGGGCGGGGCAGTAAACTTACCTCAGCATCCAGCGGGCGGATGGTGCGTTGATCCCGTCCATCAGGACGGATTCCGGCATCAAGAATCCGCTCACGGATAATATTCTTTACCTCATTGTGAAATGCTTCGCCGATGTCCTTGGAAGTCCAACCTAGAGACTCCATGTCTTCAGCCAATGCCACGTGGAGTTCTTCCTCCAACGCATTCAGGGCCTCAATACGCTCACCTTTAAGCTGAGTCGTCTCAAGCAGACTCTTTATCTTATCCCGGACAAGTTCCCCGACACGTTCTGCGACGCCTTCAGGGAGTTTCGCAACTTCATAAGCACTCTTAGGCTTACCAACCGCTTGCTGCATTTCCAACTGCGTCTGGATCACACCCTGGATAGATTGATGTGCTAATTCAATAGCTTCGACCATCAGGGCTTCGCTGACCTCATTTGAGCCGGCCTCAACCATAATAATGGCATCCGCACTGCCCGCAATCCGCAGATCAAGGTCACTGTTTGCCATTTGGGGGATTGTAGGATTAATGACTAATTCACCATCAATATGTCCCACCCGCACAGCACCCACAGGCCCTGCAAAGGGAATATCAGAAATTGTCAGTGCCGCCGAGGCCGCGACCACGGCTAAGGTATCGGCGTGTATCTCCACACCTTGAGAAAGCGCCACCAGCACGACCTGGACTTCGTTCCGCATACCATCGGGAAAGAGAGGCCGTATAGGCCGGTCAACAAGGCGGCTGGTAAGAATTGCCTTTTCTGAGGGGCGGCCTTCACGCCGGAAATAAGAGCCGGGAATCCGACCCGCAGCATAAAGCCGCTCTTCAAAGTCAACTGTGAGCGGGAAGAAATCCAGCCCCTCACGAACTGAATGCGACATAGTCGCCGTCGCAAGCAAAACAGTCTCACCACTTTGTACAATAACAGCGCCCCCTGCTTGTTGGGCAACTTTGCCCGTTGAGAGGGTGATAGTCTGATCACCGAGTTGTGTTGTAAACGTACTTTCTTTTAACAAAATAAACCTCCTGCTCCCACATATCTTGGGGCTGAAGGTCAGAAACTGGGGACTGGTGTATACGTGGAGTTCACCCCACTCCCCAATTCCTACCTTCAACTATTCCCGATTAGGCGAGAGCTATCTTAAATATAACTATATTATATGCTAATTTTCTATAATGACCGCATAACAAACGAGTAGATGGGTTTTTCCGCATCTACTCGTTCATTCTTGTTTGAAGAAGCTACTTGCGTAAGCCAAGACGCTTAATTAATTGCCGGTACCGCTCTGGGTCCTCTTTTTGGAGGTAAGCCAGGTGACGGCGGCGGTGGCCTACCATCTTAAGTAGCCCACGACGAGAATGCTCATCGTGTTTGTGAACTTTCAGGTGTTCGGTTAAATCGTTGATACGATAGGTGAGCAACGCGACCTGAACTTCTGGTGAGCCAGTGTCACCGGTTACCTGTGCATACTCCTGAATAATTGTACTCTTTTCTTCTTTACTTAACACGTCTTAAAACTCCTTTTTTTGCGAACCAGCTAATCGTTCTTGCCGTGTTAGCCAGTTGTCATCAGTGCGGGCAGTATACCATAGACAGTGTTTTATGCAACTTACGGCTTTCGCTTAGGACTCTTTTAAGTATTTAGCTGAAGGGTTATATGCAGCCAAACTGCCCGTCAATTACACCGTAAAAGATACGTGGAGGAACCACTTATTGGCGTACAATGGAGATCAGAAGCCAGATACCTAATAACAGGGCGATAACAAATCCCGAAATAACTACTACCTGGAGGACGACATTGCTCCCCGCAGTGACCGGGAGCACCTGTCCCATACCGATGATCATACCGGCTACAATAACACTAATGGACAGCCGGGTGACCAATTGGTCTAACTTGTGTAAACTATGGGGTTCTATCGAGATGTCTATCGGGAGTTTTTCCCGTTTTTCCAGGCGATTCAGTAGGATCATACCGGCACGGGGAATAGTCTTAAATAGGTCATTCCAGACCATACTCTGCCGGAACGCGCTTTCCGCCCAGCGGCGATTGGGAACGACCAGGCTTAACAACAGCCGGTTCACATAGGGTTTGGAGAACTCAAATATATCAAAGTCTGGACTGAGACGTTTCCCGATACCTTCCATCATGGCAAGTGTCTTTCCCAATAACCAGAGATTGGAGGGAAACTGTAGATGGTGCCGGAAAGCCAGGGGCATAATCTCATTAATCAATTCGGTAGCGCTGATCTCTTTTAACGGTGCATTGTAGTAACGGTTCAACAACCGTTCCACATCACGCCCCAGAGCGATCCGGTTGACCGTGGGCGGGGCCGCGCCAATATGAATCAACTCATCTACCAGGCCACTGACATCCATACGCACGGCAACCGTATAAAGCCGGATGAGGTCCTGGCGGTCCTCATATCTAAGATAACCGACCATCCCGAAATCCATCGCCCCGATAACTTCATTTTCCATCACCACCATATTGCCGGGATGGGGGTCGGCGTGGAAAAAGCCGTCTTCCAAGACTTCCTTAATCGTGAGTTTGGCGGCATTATAGGCAATCCGCTTACAATCATAGCCCACAGCCTCGAGTGTTTCTACATTGTCAATCTTGATACCGGCTATAAACTCCAATACCAGGACGCGCTTGGTGGTATATTCCCAATATACGTGGGGGATATAAAGACAGGTCTCGTCCTTGAAGTTCTCTTTGAACCGGTCCGCGTTACGGCCCTCTTGTTGGTAATTAAGCTCATTTTGCAACGTGTCGGCAAATTCCTCGGCAATTTCTTCCAGCTTGTAAATCTGGCCCAGGAATGTATGCCGTTGCGCCTGCGTCGCTAACTCTTGCAGAATCTCCAGGTCGGTTCTAATCAAAGGGTGTATATTGGGCCGCTGGACCTTGACCACAACTTCCTCACCACTGTGCAAGGTAGCGGCATGAACCTGGCCCAACGATGCCGCCGCGATTGGTTCCATCTCAATAGAACGGAAAATGGTTTCCGGGGGATTATGTAGTTCTTTCTCGATGACCTGGCGGATATCTTCCCAAGGAACCGGTGGCACAGTATCCTGTAACTTAGCCAGTTCATTAAGATACTCTGGGGGTAACAGGTCAGGACGGGTACTGAGCATCTGGCCCAGCTTGACAAAGGTGGGGCCAAGCTCCTCTAAAGCTACTCGAAAGTGCCGGGGTAGGGCCGAGGATTCAGGGATAGGATAATCTTTGCGTTTTCTCTCCCACCGGGATTCACCTAGGATCTGTGAAAAAACAAAACCAAAACCGTGACGCGCAAAGATGGTCACGATTTCTTGATAACGCCCTAAGTGGCGAACTGATCGAAATATGGACAGATTAAGCATCACAGCCCCTTATTCTTGTCCTAAGAGCTGTGATAGGACGTAGATATGCCCTATACGCCCTATACAAAATATGGTTTCTCGTTTCGTTGTATTTTGGCTAATAAAAGACTGTGATTCCCAACCTTACTTGTTTTAACATGCTCTCTGGTCATTCCCTGTTTTCTCCCCCCTCGGACAGGAAACCTAATCAGTCGGGGACTCACAACCTATGCCAAAAAAGCCCTTTATACAGGCCAACGAATTCCAATATATAACAACAACAGCAACAAGGATAAGAAGAGTAATGTACGCCATAGAACACTAGACAAAGGACAGACGTCCAACATTTCAGTTTCAGGCTTTTCTAAGTACATAGGCCTCCTCGTGGTTTCTTCTTAGTTTAAATTTTCGAGTATGGCGGGGATTTCAGCCGAACTTACACCAAACTCATTCATAATTAACGGAACGAGCTCATAAAGCAATTCGTTCCGGTCCGAGGACTTCATGCCTTTCAGCATCGTCCCCAGGTGTTTTTCTAATAGGGTCTTCAGGAATTTACCCCGTTGACGGGGAGAAAGGGATTCAAATACCATAGGCAGAAAAGTATCAATCATATCTTGCAAATCCTTCGGAGATGCCGCGCTGATATATTGACGTGCCATAAATGATTTTAGGCCACCGGTGCTCACTAAGCTTCCTCCTTCGGGTGTTGTGGTACAATAACAGTTTGTTGAGTGTGTATAGCTGCTACTTGTTGCGTCAAGGCGTCTACCTGCGTATGCAATGCGCTAAGCTCACTTTGCGTAGCGATTTGCATGCGTTGCAACGTCTTTTCCATCCTAGTTTGTACCGTATGACAAAGAGACTGGCGTTCTCTCTTGCCTTTGTCTACAAGGCGGTCAGTTAATCCCTTAACCCCGGCTCTTGTTGACGCGCCATAGTGACAGACTTCCTCAGCCACACTTTGTACTTGATCCCGGGTGAAGGCCAGGATACCCACACCCAGTAATAGCGACCGCTTTAGGGGAGTGAATAAAGCACATTTTTCCCTTGGTTTAGTCCCTATACATACCTTTTGAGAGCGCATATCCTTTCCTCCCCCATATTCTACTGCTAAAGTAAAAAGTTGCAAAAACGTTACTTTTTGGTTACTCTTCACTATCATAGCCCGTATTAGAAAAATGACAAGTGCTTCCTAATTGTCTGCTGTCCTTTTGGAACCTGTCTGGTATGTTCTATGTACCTTTAAACCCGGTGAAGCGATATTTCACTAATGTCCACAGAACAGTAAAACCATCTTTCCAAGAAATCTTCTTCCCTTCCTCAAATTCCCGGCCGGTATAGGAGATAGGGACTTCATAAATCCGGTATCCTGATAGCATAATTTGGACGGTGATCTCAGGGTCAAAGCCCCAACCCTTAGCCTTGAGCCGCAACTTTTGCGCCACCTCTTGGGTGAACACCTTATAACATGTCTCCATATCGGTGAGAATGGTATTGTAGAGCAGATTGGTTACAAAGGTTAAAAACTGGTTCCCTAGCATATGCCAGAAGAACATGGCTTTGGTCGGCCCGCCACGGAAGCGTGAGCCATAGACAACCTTTGTGCGCTGCTCAAGGATCGGTTGGATGAGTTGGATATAATCACGGGGGTCATATTCCAGGTCCGCATCCTGGACAATCATAATATCGCCGGTCGCGTGCTTAAGGCCGGTTTGGACGGCGCCACCTTTACCCTGGTTCTGCTCGTGAAAGATAACTTGGATATCAGGAGCATCCCGCAATGTATCCAGGTAATCCCGCGTCCCGTCTGTAGACCCATCATCTACCAACACCAACTCACGTTCCAAGGTCAACACTTCCTCGTGGGCCTGCCCACCCCAAACATTAAAGGTCAACCGGACGGCCCGTACCTGGGCGATAATTTCCTTAATAGTGTTGATTTCGTTGTATATCGGGATAATCACTGAAAGTTTCACGCTACCTCCAACTCTCTTATGTCGCTGCTTGCTTGAGCTAGGGGGATTATACATGCTGGTGGTAGTCTGACAAGTGCTAATCAGTTGCCGACTTATCTTACCAAGTACGTCATCACCCAATATAGGGGAAATCTAACAGCAGGTTCTCCATTAAAAGCTGTGTATTGGCATTGCGAAACAAGGCCGTCTGGGCAGCCACCACCGCTTGCAGAATGGCGACAGTGCTATTGATAGAGATGGCTTGGGCGACATGCTCTAGCTCCGCTTTTAACTCCGTATAGGTTAGCCCGGTGTCATTCTGGGCCTGCAACAGCAAAACATCCCGCCAGCCGGTCAGCCAATACTCCAGAGTCTCAATCAGTTGCGCCGTATCCTGTGATTTGGCGAGGTCTTGCGCGTGCTCGAAGCGCGTGGGAAGATCCGCCACCAGCAACGCCAGCAACAACCGCTGCGCGGACTCCATCCGCTCCAGGTAGGCGTTATCTGTCGCCGCCCGCACCGCCCATCCTAGCCGCCCGCCCGATAGCCGGGCCAGCCGTTGTGCTTTATCTGCCTGGATTTGCCAGCGCTCCACCAGTGCGCGGGCGATCTTCTTGCGTTCCAACGGCCGCAGTGTAACTTGCTGGCTGCGGGAGACGATAGTGGGCAATAGGGTATCGGCATTACTGGCCAGTAAGAACAGATGGACGTAGGCCGGTGGCTCTTCTAGTGTCTTCAATAGCGCGTTTGCGGCCCCGATAGTGGCACTCTCAAATGTGGTGATGATAGCGATCTTATGCCGGCTTTCGGTAGGCGTCAGATGGAGGAAACGTTCCAATTCCCGGATTTGTTGCACCTTGATCGTTGGCCGTTCTGGGTTCTCCGGTTCAATGATGATAAAGTCCGGGTGGTTGCCCGACTCGATGCGCTTGCAGGAAGTACATTGTTCACACGGGCGCGTCTCTGCCTCAGCTTTGCACAACAGCGACTTGGCAATAATACGGGCCAAGGTCATCTTCCCCACATTCTCCGGCCCCGTGATCAACAGTGCGTGGGAGAGGTCTTCGCCGGCCACAGCCTGGCGTATCTGTTGCACAGCCAACTCATGGCCGACAATGGGCCACGGCATCATCCTTGATCCTCCTTAAGACAGATACGTTGTACCATCCGGTATAATATTGGAGGTAATTCGTCCCGGTTCTCGTGGGTAACATTGACGACAGTATAAGTTGTCGTCGGCAGTTGCAGCACTGCCTCTAGCAGCAATTCGGGACGCACGACAATAAACCCAATCCGGTAGGACTCGTGTTTTAGCAAATCCAGCACCCTGGCCCAACCCCGCTTCCACAGTAACTCCAACGGACCGATCTCATCCAGAATAAAAATATCCGTCGGGAAGCTGGCCTCTATAGCGCGCGCGCTGCGGCTCATAGCCAGGGGGTCAAAGATGAAGTTTAGAGAGAGGGTGGTATCTTCTGCATCAAAAGGGAGTGTGATAGGATAGCTCTCTCCGGTGGCGATTTCCAAGACTTCCAGATCGTGGGGTCCGGTGCGCAGGGTTGAAAGCCCGGAGACCCGCCAGTCCTTTTCTTGGCTAAGGGCGTGTATCAGCTTCCGGCTGAGGGTACTTTTTCCCACCTGCCGTTCCCCGGTTAATATAGTGATTTTAGGTTCTTGTATCGACCAAGACATCGCTGTTATTTTTTTCACCTAAGGTTATTATAGTCTCCCGTCTGCCTATGGCAAATATGGGTGGCCGTTCAGCGAAGGGCGTCGCGGCATCCTCAGTCGAGGTGTTTTAGCTTGGAGAGGAGCGCCACTAACAAAATATCGGTATCTTATTTTAACCTTATACCAACCTTGTGACCGGCCTATTCTGGGTTATAATAAAAATTAACTAAAAAACAACCTACATACTTAGCGTTAATGTAGTATTGTAGTATTGTAGTATTGTAGTATTGTAGTATTGTAGTTTGGAGGAAAGAAGGGATGAATTGGCCCTCTGTACCGGTCATTGTGATGGCCGGCATTGCATTATATATTGGGTTCTATCATAGTACCGTCTATTTACAGCGCCAACAGCGACGCGAAGATAGGACGTTTGCGTTGCTGAGTCTGTTTATCGGGTTATATGATATTGCCGCTGTGGGCCTATATAACGCCGGCTCGGTCGCCGAGGGGTTACCCTGGCAACGGCTCCAGGTGTCGATGGTGGCGGCTATCGCGCCGGCCCTCTTGCTGTTTCTCTATGACTATATTGACCACCGCCCAAAAACCTGGGAATTAGTGCTGCCGGGTTACTTTATTTTCTCGGCCATCCTGGGCATAGTGGATAGAAGCAATTGGGTATGGGATACCACGCAGCCCGCGATCAAAGAACTCACGACTATTTGGGGTGTGATCACATATTACGAGGTTCAACCCGGCCCCTTGATGCATCTGCAGAGCGTTATGGGCGGCGTGGCGTTAGTCTATGCCTGGGTACTCACAGTCCGTTTTTATAACGCGAGCCATAAGAAAGAGCGGGCACGCCCCTTGATGCTGGCGCTGGCAGTGCTTACCCTGGGAATTCTCAACGATACCGCCGTGACCAGTGGTATCTATACGTTTATTTATATTACCGAATATTGCTATCTCGGCTTGCTCTTGTTGATGACGCATATCCTGTCACAAGTCCTGACGGAGTCTATCGTTATCGAGAAAGCACTACAGGAGAGCCAATACAGATACCGGAAACTATTCGAGGCTTCGCCAGAGCCGATTGTCTTGCTGAACAAGGAGGGGGTTGTGCTGGATTGTAACCCGGCAACCGAGAAGATCACGCAAATCCCAAGAGCAGAGCTGTTGAACTGCTCCTTTGTCGATAGTCTCAAGTTAACGGATGACCAACGGATAAAGTACGCGGCATTCCTCCGGTATGTAAATAAGGGCATAGATAGCAGTAGCTCTCTGGAATTGGATCTCGTGTACCCGGATGGCACCACCCGCTGGATCGAGCTATACCCGGCCCGTTTAGAAGAGCGCGCGACGGTCTACGCCATCCAGCTCACGATCCGCGATATTACCCAACAGAAACAGACCAAGTCCACACTCCGGGAGCTGAATGTAGATTTAGGCCGGCGTATCGCGTTGCGGACCGGGGAACTGGAGACCTCGAACCGCCATTTACGGGCCGAGATTGCAGAACGGGAACAGGTGGAAGAGACCCTGCGCCAGCGGGCCAGTCAATTGGCAATCCTCAATGAGATTGCGGGACAGATTACGCGGTTGCTGGAACTAGATAAGATTCTCGATACGGCGACCCAACTGGTACAACAGAACTTTGGCTACCACCACGTGGCCGTCTTCACCGTGGATGAAACGGAGCATATGGTGCGGATGCGCTCCCGGGCCGGGGATTTCGCCCGGCTCTTCCCCAGTGATCACGCACTAAAGATAGGGCAAGGCATGGTGGGCTGGTCGGCGGAACACAATGAACGGCGGCTGGCCAATGACGTGATCACCGACCCGCTATATGTGAACCTATATCCCGACCAGGTTCCGACCCTCTCGGAGGTATGTGTTCCGATAAGGCTTGGGGATAAGGTACAAGGTGTGATTGATGCCCAAAGTCCACAGCTTAACGCCTTTAATGAGAATGACTTATTGGTCCTGGAAACCGTAGCCGACCAGATAGCCGTGGCGATAGAGAACGCGCGCCTCTACAAGGCATTGAGCAAAAGTGAGGAACGTTACCGTACTCTCATAGAGCACCAAGAAGAGGGCGTAGTCTTAGTTAGTGGTAGCAGTAATGCCCGTTTCAAGTTTGCTAATCCGGCAATGCATCGTATTATGGGGGTTCCAGAAGGGGAACTGGAAAACAAATCCTTACGGGACTTTTTGGACGCAGAAAACTATAAAAAAGTGCAGGTACAGGGGAAATTACGTTACCAAGGCTATCAAAGCACTTATGAAGTTGCATACCGGCACCCGGAAAAAGGCCCACGGTTATTGCAGATCACCGGGATGCCGCGCACCGACGATCAGGGCCAGTACATTGACACCTTCGCAATTGTCAGAGATATTACGGAACGCAAACGGGCAGAGGAAGAAATTGCGCGCCTGGCCGCGGTGGTGGAGCAGGCCGTCGAGTCTATCATTATCACCGACCTGGAAGGCAATATGGTCTATGTCAACCCGGCCTTTGAAACCAGTTCTGGCTATACCACAGAAGAGGCATTGGGCCGGAATCCACGGTTAATGAAAAGTGGTAAACAAGGCCCCGCCATATACTGGGAGCTATGGGACACGATTACCGCAGGCAAAATCTGGCACGGGGTGTTTATCAACCGGCACAAGCATGGGCACCTTTACTATGAGGATGTCAGTATTTTCCCGATCCGGGATACAGCCGGGCAGATTATCAACTATGCCGCCGTGAAGCGCGATATTAGCGACCGCGTGGCCCTGGAAGCGGAACTGAAAGCGGAGCGGGCCAGCCTTGCATTGCGTGTCGCGGAACGCACGGCGGAACTCAGCGCGGCAAATGCGGAACTGGCCCGCACGGCGCGGCTTAAAGATGAGTTCTTAGCGGCGATGAGCCATGAGCTGCGCACACCGCTGAACGCGATCCTGAATCTTTCTGAGATTCTCGAAGAGCAGCTTTACGGGACATTGACCGAGCGGCAATTGCGCTATGTCCACCGGATTGATGAAAGTGGGCGTCACTTATTAGCCTTGATCAACGATATTTTAGATGTGGCCAAAATCGGGGCCGGGAAACTGGCCTTGGAGATCTCCCAGGTCTCGGTCAGGGATGTCTGCCAGGCCAGTATGCTGATGATCAAGGAGATGGCCCGGAAGAAACAGTTGAACTTATCCATGAGTTTCGGCGGCCAGGTGGAGCGGATTTACGCCGACCAACGCCGTCTAAAACAGATTCTGGTCAATCTCTTGAGCAACGCGGTGAAATTTACACCGGAAGGGGGCCAGGTAGGGTTAGAAGTCACGGCGGATGAGGATAATACCGTGCATTTCACCATCTGGGATACCGGCATTGGTATCAAGGAAGGGGATATGTCGCGTCTGTTCCAGACTTTCGTGCAACTAGATAGCCGGTTATCCCGGCAATATGAGGGGACAGGATTAGGGTTATCGTTAGCCCAAAAGCTGATTGATATGCACGGCGGAAGTATCGCCGTTGAGAGTGAGGAAGGCGGGGGAAGTCATTTTACAGTTTCGCTGCCGTGGCAACTTGAGCTGCAAACCCCGGCGGCTAATAGCGGGGCAGCAGCGGACACGGGAAGCCCGGAACTGTTATTAGACACCGGGCCGACAGTCCTCTTGGCAGAGGATAATGAAACTATCCTGACCTTGTTCCGGCAATATCTGACCCGCCTGGGGTACCAAGTTATCGTGGCGCAGGACAGTGTTGAAGCGATACAACGGGGCAGGGAAAATGTACCGTGCTTGATCTTGGTCGATTTGCAGATGCCCAAGATGCCAGGTCTGGAGTTAGTGCAACAGATACGCACCTTGAAATCCTTGGGCGCGGTGCCGCTGATCGCGATGACGGCTATCGACTTACCCGGTGATCGCCAGCAAATTCTGGAGGCCGGGGCAACAGCCTACATCCGTAAGCCCATTAGCCTGATCCGGTTCAGTGAGCTGGTAGCAACCTATTGCCCTATTGAGGGGTAAGAATTCCAGGAGAGGTCTAAATGCTAACACACAAGCCGCCGCCGGTCTACATTATTATTTTGAGTTATATCGTGGGCCTGGGCTTCCTAAGCTGGTTGATTATCCACAAAGGTATCAATGATACCTTTCTGCTGTTGTTCCTGATTCCCAATATTATCTCTGCCTATTACTATAAACGGGGCGTCTTCCTGTCTCTCCATCTACTATCCGGCATGGTCAGTCTGGGCATTACTTACACCATCGCGGCTGATTTTCGAGAACCTTTAAGTACCACCCTTTCAGCCCTCATCGCCAGCTATATTATCGCGGAGTTTATCCACAATATAGCCTGTGCCCACCGGCAAGTAGAGAACGCCCTGCGCGATACCAAGAACCTCTTTCAATCGTTGATTGACAGTCTGCCCCAGAATATCTTCAGTAAGGACCTGGAAGGCCGCTTTACTTTTGCCAATAAGAGCTACTGCATTACCGAGGGCCGTACCCTATCCGAAATCCTGGGGAAAAACGATTTCGATCTCCATCCCCCAGAACTGGCCCGGAAGTACCGCCAAGATGATGTGGGGATCATGCAGAAGGGAGAAACTTTTGAGACTGTCGAAGAGCACTTGCCCTTGGGCGGAACGCCCCGGTATGTACGGACGGTAAAAGCCCCGGTCTATAACGTGAAAGGGGAAATTGACGGTATCCTGGGGATTTTCTGGGATGTGACAGAGGAGAAGCTGGCTGAGGTCGCATTACAAGAGCACTCAGAGCGTTTAGAGAGTCTGGTGGCGCAACGTACCACCGAACTACAGGCGCAATACGCCCGGCTAAATGCTATTTTACGCAGCACAGCAGATGGCATTATCGTTACAGATAACGAAGGAAAGATTATCCAGGCCAACCCGGTGGCCCAAGGTTGGTTAACCCACCAGCTATCGCCAGAAGACGCGGATATTTTACGCATGGCGACCCAGGAGATCGCTCAAAAGTTATACCAGGTCCAAGGCACAAGTGAGGAAACGATTTTACTGGAATTGACAGGGATTGACATTGAATTGCGGGGGGCCTCCCTGGCTGCCGCCATAACGCCGGCAGAGGTCGCCGCACTACAACCGCCGGACGATATACTTTCCGGGAAGGATAACAACGGCACACCGGCGGCAGTGATAGCGGCGCATAACGTCAGCCACCTGAAGGCGATGACCCGGATGCAGGCCAGTTTTGTCTCCAACGTATCCCACGAGTTGCGGACCCCGGTGACTACGATCAAGCTCTACGTTGACCTATTGCAAAAACGCCCGGATAGGAGCCAGCATTATCTAGCGGCCCTGGCCCAGGCTGCCGACCAACAGACGCGGCTGGTGGCGGATATACTGAATCTCTCACGGATTGATGCGGGACATTTACAGTTAAAGCGGTCCACCGTCGATGTCTCGCACCTGATCCAACAATGTGTAGCAGAAATGACCCTGACTATTGCCCGCGAGCGACAGATGGCCATAAACTATTATCCGGCCCCCCGGCCATTGATAGCGAGTATAGATATACAGCGGATTGCACAGGCGGTGAATCACATGATTACCAATAGCGTGCAATACACACTTCCGGGCGGGAAAATTACGGTGAGCACCGGGAAAGCCTGGAAAAACGACCGCCAGTGGGCTAATGTGCAGGTGACCGATACCGGTATCGGTATCCCGGAACATGAGTTGCCCTATATTTTTGAGCGTTTCCGCCGGGGTGAGCAGGCACAGGAGATGCGCGCCAGTGGCACCGGCTTGGGCCTGGCAATTGTGAAGGAAATAGTGGAGCTGCACGGTGGCCGCGTGGAGGTCACAAGTGAACTGGGGCAAGGAAGCACGTTTACGCTATGGATCCCGCTGCAAAAGTAGGATTTTAGACAAAATTCACAGGATTTTACATCAACAATAGAACTGACGGGTTTAAGAAAACCTACGGGTTTAGGAAAACCCGTCAGGTCTGTTTGTATACCCCCACCGCTCCTTTTGGACTGCCAAGTCCAAAAGCCCCCCGGTGCATTGCACTTTCTTAAGTATAGATTGCACGGGCGTAAGATCGCACACGGGCATAAATCGCACGGGCATAAATCGCACGGGCATAAATCGCACGGGCGTAAACGCCGGTGCTACATAATCACGCCCGCTAAAGCGGGCTATATGGCAAACGTGATGTCGCAA
>JAFGKB010000196.1 GCA_016928755.1 Anaerolineae bacterium
CCCAAAATCGTCGAGTTAAGTCATCTTAACGGCTTGCCACATTTGTTAGGACAGGCGGTGACGGAGTTGGAGCAGAGTCTCCATGTATTGCGTTGGGTGACCCTTGAGATGGATAACCGGTATAAGCTCTTCGCCAAAACTTACGCACGCCACCTGGATGATTATAACAAGAAGGCACTGCGTAAGAAGGAAGAGACTCTACCCCGGATCGTTGTCTTGATTGATGAGTTGGCCGATCTAATGATGTCTGCGCCTGATGAGACTGAGCGATCTCTAACTCGTATCGCTCAGATGGCCCGCGCCACAGGTATCCATCTGGTAGTCGCTACACAACGGCCTAGCACCGATGTCGTAACGGGGTTGATAAAGGCCAATTTCCCGGCGCGCATGAGTTTTGCGACCGCCAGCTCTATGGATTCCCGTGTGATCTTGGATACGCCTGGGGCCGAGTCACTTCTGGGAAAAGGCGATATGCTTTTTCTGCGCCCTGATGCATCTGCTCCGGTACGGGTTCAAGGATGTTATGTCTCTGATGATGAACTGGAGGCTATTATTCAGTATTGGCAGAAGTCTTATGGGGCAACGCCGGCGGAGTCTCCCTGGAAAGTCATCGTCGAGACTACCGGGCCGGAGCAGTGGCGCATTGAGGGGGCGACAGAGGATGCCGATTTGTTAGAGCAGGCCATTGCTTATGCGCGTAAACAAGGGAAGATCTCAACTTCGGGCATCCAGCGACGCTTGCGTATCAGTTATCCGCGTGCTGCGCGTTTGATGGAACAGATGGAAGAGATGGGCATTGTTGGCCCCCAGGAAAGCGCAGGACGCAAGCGACATGTAATTTTAGGTGGGGATGAGTAAAACCTCTTATGAACTGGCTCTTGTTACCTAATCAACTAGAGGATATACAGTTTGTCCTCCGTTCTTTGGATTGGCAGACTTTGAAGCGTGATGTTGAGCGTGAGTCTCATTCCCGCTTAGTGATTGTTGGTCCTGTGAATAGTGGGAAGTCCACGCTTTTTAACCGTTTGCACGGCCAAAATCTCTCGGCTGTGAGTGCTGTACCGGGCACGACTCAGGGCATCGTGGAGCACCCTATCGGTCCCTTTCTCCTGGTGGATACACCGGGGTTTGGTGAGGTCTGGGGTGTTGACCGGGCTACTACTGCGCGTACTGCCCTTTGCAGTGCTGACTTGGTGTTGTTATTGCTTGATGCCGCTGCTGGAGTGCGACAGAGTGACCATGATTTGTATCTCTCTTTACTTAACCAGCATCAACCCGTTGTAGTTGCCCTTAACAAAGCTGACCTGGTGAAGCAGGACCTGCCCTGGATTTTGGAAAATGCAGAGAGCCTGTTAGGTTTTCGCCCGATTCCTATTTCTGCCCGTGCCGGTACTGGGATTACAGACCGGCTGCTACCGGCTTTATTGGAGACACAACCCGGCATCGCTGTGGCTATGGCCCGGTCGCTGCCACTGGTCAGGGCGGAACTTGTAAAGCGCATTATCCGGCGCACGGCTTGGGTTAACGCGCTTATTGCATTGGAGCCGGTCCCCGGATTGGACATCCCTCTGTTGCTGGCTGCCCAGACTCGTATGATCCTACGGATTGCATCGGCTTATGGGGAGTCAATGGATGTTTCTCATGCGCGGGAACTGCTGACGACTTTGGGCGGGAGTCTCTTGTCCCGGTACCTGGGTGCCCAATTGGCTAAGTTTGTGCCAGTCCTAGGCTGGCTGGTTTCTGCTATTGTCTCTGGTGCCAGTACCTGGGCGATGGGTGAGGCGACTCGTCGTTATATCGAAGCCGACCGCCAGATTTCTATTCCTGATTTAAAAAGTCTCTATCAAAGCTTGCGGAAAATTGCCCCACGGCGGTTATTCCGCCGGCGATCTAAAGTCCTGAGTATTTCGTCTGAAGACATTTCTGCGTCTGAACCGGGGAATGTGGTGTGAGTTGGTGTGGCTATGGAAGGTAATCGGGCTTTAATTATAGATGGCGACGCTGTCTCCCCGGAGGAAATTCGGCGGCAGGTAACCCTCCGGTATCGTTGGTATCTTGTTTTGGTGGGTATTGTGAGTGTGCTTGTGGGCTGGTTGGTGGGGACTTTTTCCGCGCCGTCATATTTCCAGGTTCAAGATGATAGTTTACAGCCCCCCGATGATTGGTCTGTAGTTTGTGATCCTAAGTCACTGGGCCAAAGTACCCCCCTTAACCCGGCTGTGACTGCGTCGCCACTGCATATTTATGTCAGTGGCGCGGTAACAAAAGCTCAGGTGATTACTCTTCCGGCAGGCAGTCTTGTATACGATGCTCTAGCGGCTGTCGGTGGTGTCGCTGCGGATGCGGACCTAGAATCGCTAAATCTGGCGGCCCCCCTGGTTGATCACCAACAGATAGTTGTCCCTTTTCAACCGTCTGTCTCTGCTCCACCGGTTGATACTGCTGCTCTATCAAGTTCTTGGGGAGGTATCGAGCGGCTGGATATTAATTTGGCGACGGCGGGGGAGCTAGAGACTTTGCCACATATTGGCCCGACTTTAGCGGCGCGTATTATCGCTTATCGTGAACTAAACGGGCCTTTTTCTGCGATTGCGGATATTCAAAATGTCCCCGGTATTGGCCCCAGTATTTTTGCAGAAATTAGCCTTCTTATTACGCTTAATCCATAAAGGTGAGAATGGTAGGACAAATTCTTCTTTGGTATTTAGTAGTGCAGTTCTTTTCATTGGCCGGGTTCCCCTTGACCTTTGCTTGGCTACGGCGTTTGCCTTCTCGTGGCTATGGCGCAGCTAAAGCTCTTGGGATTCTGTTAAGTGGTGTTCTTCTCTGGTGGGGAGGAACCATGCATTTGTGGGGAAACACAGCGAGTGCTGCGATAAGCATTGCCTTGGTCATATTCGGTGCCGGCATCTGGCTTCTGAGGGGCCAGTGGTCTGAAGTGCTGGCTTGGTGGCATAAACATCGTGGCTTTGTGCTGACGGCTGAAGCTCTCTTTAGCATTGTTTTTGTGTTTTGGGCCTTGGTGCGGGCGGCTCAGCCCCAGCTAGAGACTGCCGGTGGGGAAAAATGGATGGAAATTGGCTTCCTAAATGCTGTGTTGCGCTCTAACCAATTTCCCCCGCTTGACCCTTGGCTTTCGGGGTTTGCGATCTCTTATTATTACTTGGGCTATGTTCTGCTTGGTATGTTAACCCGCGTTGCCGGGCTACCTGCGACCATTGCTTTTAATTTGGGGAATGCTTCCTGGTTTGCCCTGGCGGCAATCGGGGCATATGGAATTGTCTATGACCTGTTACAAGGGCGGTCTACTCAGAAGGCACTATTGGGGCCGCTTATGCTCTTGCTAACCGGTAATGGTGAGGGATTTCTTGAGGTTCTCCATGCACGCGGGTTGCTCTCTGGGCGTTTCTGGGTGTGGCTCGACATCCGTAATCTGAACCAAGCGCCGGAACCCCCTTTCTCATGGGTGCCACAGCGTTTCTTCTGGTGGTGGCAGGCTTCACGCACGCTGCAAGATTACGCCCCGTGGGGGGCACGTCTGGAAGTTATTGACGAATTCCCGGCCTTTAGCTTTATCCTGGGGGATATGCATCCCCATGTCTTAGCTTTACCCTTTGTCTTGGTGGTTGTCGCTCTGGCCCTCAATACCTATCTCGAACAATTGGTGCTGATGCCGGGGGATTCTTCGTGGAGTTTTAAGAGTTTTCTTGCTAATTTGCGGTTACCCCTTATTGGCACGGCTGTGGTTTTAGGCGCGCTGGGATTTCTCAATACATGGGATTTTCCTATTTATTGGGCTTTGTGGGCGGGTGCACTGGTGTTAGGTCGTTATAGAAAC
>JAFGKB010000197.1 GCA_016928755.1 Anaerolineae bacterium
CCGATGGAGATTCCCTTATCGCCGCAGCCGTGTATGATATTGCGTTCCATAATCACGGTGGAGTCGTTAATATCAACACAATCATCATTAATATGGTGGATGTAGTTATCGAGAATCAGGGCGGGGCGTTCTATGGGCATTTTGTTGATTTGAATCCCTTCGCAGCCGTGGTCTTTATGCATAACATTGTAAATCTGATTGCGTTGTAATATGATGGTTCCCCCGTCACAACGCACTGCATCACCATCAGTATCGTGGATAATACTGTTTTGGAGAGTAAGGTTACTGTCCTGGGATTCTATCCCCATCATATACTCGATTTCTGCATATGTGATACGATTCAGCGAGGTTGATTCATCAAAGATAATCTCGCGCCAATAGTCTCCTGTATCACGCCAGGTAAAGTGTAGGGTTTGGGTTGGGGTTCCTTCTGCCAGCAGTTTTCCCCTAACGATAAGGGATGCGGTATTGCTAAATCTTACCTCTGTACCCGGCATTATGGTCAGAGTCATACCTTCTGGTACAATTAGATTCTCGTTAATACGGTGTGGATTGTCCTCTGATAGGAAGATGGTGTCTTGGCTGAGTTCGCCACCCCAGTCTTTCCCGGATTGCGCCGTGGCATAGTGCGTGGTTGTGAGTGCGATGATAACGATAAAAAAGACCCACAAAATATTTGCTAGTACTCCTTTAGGATATAACTGACAGATAGTTTGTTTGCATCTATAGGCTATTTTTTTTAACCCGTCGTCTAATACTTGAAAGAGTACTCGTACTCCTTTCGGACATAATTGACGGGTTGTTTGTTTGCATATGTAGGTTGTTTTTTTGAACCCGTTATCTAATACTTCAAAGAGTACTAGGGGCTGATTTCTGGTTTTTTGAGCATAATTACCCATAGTGCGGATTGTACAGTCTTTAGAGGAATCGTCAATGTTGTATTTTGGTTAGACAAGTCGGTTTGACTAACTTGCTAAGTAAAGATAAAATAGCGTTGAGGAGATTTTGAATGCGGCCTGGTATTATATGGCGCGGCTTTCTGGCTTTTTTGCTCGTTTTAACGATTGTCCCATCGGTTAGGGCGCAAGAGCCGGATGATGATCCCGTGCAAGAAGCTATAGAGGAAATGATGGGCCAGATGTCCCCACGGTTGAAAGTGGGGCAGTTGATGCTGGCCTCTTTCCCTGGCACTGAAGTCGGCAACTCCTCAATGATTAACACGCTTATTCGTGATTATGGGATTGGTGGGGTAATTATCCGCCCTGCAAATGGGAACTTTGGCACTACACCCATTAGCCCTACGGCTTTTATCTCAATGACGAATGATGTGCAACAGGCGGCCTGGGATGCTTCCATAATTTTTAACTCTCCTGCTGTTGATGACGTGCAAATTACACGTCCCTACATTCCGTTACTTACCGCGGTGGATTTTATGGAAGACGGGTTACCCATTACGGCGTTTGTCGCTGGTACCACAAATATTCCCACCCCATTAGCTGTAGGGGCTACCTGGAGCCGTCCCCTTGCCGAAGCTTCGGGACAGGTGCTGGGCCACAAGTTAGCCGGACTAGGTGTTAATATGGTTTTAGGCCCTAACTTAGATGTCCTTTATATGCCCCGCCCTGGTGATTCTTCGGATTTAGGTGTAACCGTCTTTGGGGGAGACCCTTTCTGGGTTGGAGAATTAGGACGTTCTTATGTCCGTGGGTTACAACAGGGGAGTGATAATAAGTTGTTAGTTGTACCTACCCACTTTCCAGGCTTAGGTGGGGCGGATCGTTTAGTGGAGGAAGAAGTTCCCACTGTACAACGGGTGTTGGAACAATTAAAGCTCATTGATTTAGCTCCTTTCTTCTCGGTAACAGCCGGTGTCCCCGGTGAATCCGGAGTTGTCGATGGCCTGTTAGTGTCTCATATTCGTTATCGCGGCTTGCAATCCAACATCCGCCTTTCCACCCGTCCTATCAGCCTGGATGCCCAGGCTCTGCAGCAAGTTATATCTCTTAAAGAGATTGTTCCCTGGCGTGAAGAGGGTGGGGTTTTAGTAGCGCAAAACCTGGGCCTTAAATCGGTACATCTCTCTTATGACCCGCTTGGCCTTTCTTTTAATGCCCGGCGTGTTGTCCAAGAGGCGTTGGTAGCAGGTAACGATTTGTTGATTCTTGATCGCTTCGCTGCCGATAACGATGATTGGGATGCTCATTTTGCTAATATTCAGGATGTCTTAGATTTTATGGCGCAGCGCTATGAAAGTGATCCCACTTTTCAATCAATGGTAGATGCTGCGGTTGCCCGCGTATTACGGTTGAAACTGCGTCTCTATCCTGATTTTTCACCGGATACAGTTTTTGCCCCGGATTTGACACTCCCCTCGGCGACGGCTACGGTAGAGGCTACTGAATCGGGCCGTAGTAATGTGAATGCCGAAACGGCTACCAATGCATTAACCCGGCTTTTTCCTTTCTCTGAGGACCTTTTGCCTGCTCCTCCTGAGGCCGGGGAACGGATTGTAATCTTTACCCAGGAACAGAAAGTTCAAGTACGAGAAGATGCCGAATCGTTTGTTACTTTTTCTCAAGATATTGTACCTCAAGCCCTGCTGCGTTTTTATGGGCCGGATGGTACCGGGGTGGTCTCACCTTCTTCGTTAAGCTGGTTTTCCTTTGAGGATTTGCAGACTGTCTTAGCACCTGTGCCGCCGGTGATAGGGGGTGATGAGACGGCATCAGGAACGCCGACCCCTATACCGGTTACCCCGGCGGCTATTGTTGCAGTTAATAATGCTGATTGGATTATCTTCGCCCTTACTGCCTGGAATACGGCAGACCCGGCAGTGGGGTTGTTGAAAGAATTCCTGGCAGAGCAGACCGGGGTTTTGGATGCTCAGGTCGCAGTTCTCTCTTTTGGACCGCCTTATGGACTGGACAGCACCGAGATTAGTAAGGTAGACCTTTATTATGCTCTCTATGCTCCCGGAGCTGCCTTTGCCGAGGTTGGGGTACGGGCATTATTCAGAGGCTTGTCTTCTCACGGCGCTTTGCCCGTCAGTGTTCCGGCGTTGAATTACGAGTTAACTCGTGCCCTTATGCCGGATGCTAATCAGATAATTTCCCTGGCTCTTGTGGGGGAAGATGGGGAAACCTTGGATACAGAGACCTTAGGGGATATTCGCAGCGGATATACCGTAGTTTTGCGTACGAGCGTAATTATTGATAGCAATGGTCATCCCGTACCTGATGGCACTCCGGTACAGTTTACGTTGTCCTATCCGCAGGAGAATATCTCGCGCAATATCTCCTCTGTAACTAAGGATGGTATTGCCTCTATATCCGTAACCCTGGACCGTGTCGGGCAATTGGATATTACGGTACAGTCTGAACCGGCCCCTCCCAGTTTTCGTTTGCAGTTAACAATCCGTGAGGATGAACCCGCAACAATTGTCTATATTACACCTACACCACCGCCACCGACACCCAATATGCCCACCCCTACACCTGTGGTTGATCCTTATAAACAAGAGGCATTACCAGATCCTATTCAGTTGCCGCTTCCCGACCGTGGATCTCTATTGCAGTGGGGGCTGGCAAGTATCACCTTTACTATTTTCTTGGGCTTCATTTGGGCGCGTGAACGGCATCTCCAGGCAGTTTTGGCGGTGCGGTTAGCTTTATTAGGTGGTATCGGTGCCGTGTTGTCTTATATTGGCTTGCTGAGTGTTATGTATTGGGGGGCATCAGTGACCCGTTACCAGTTGGCCGGGCGTGAGTTCTTAAGTGGTGGTGTGGCTTTCCTGGGCGGGGTGACAGCTTTGGTAATTGCGTTTATTATTGTTCGGCTAGAGCAGGTTAAAAAGCCGGTACGGGGTAATTCCATTACGGATTAAGTAAACCTTAACCGGTCATAGAGATGGCTAGCGTTAATAATCCGATCAATACACCGATTAAGCCTAGATTACTACGTAGTGCCGTGGCTAACTCATTTTGGGTAAGAATTAAAGGCGCTACACTGGCCGGCACATTAGCCTGGTGGAGAAGTTCCTGGAGTGCTTCAACATCGGCCAGCCTGTCATCGGGGTGTAGGGCCAGTGCTTTAAGGATCCCTCTCTCGACACCCGGCGAAATCCGGGGGTTGATACTGCGTGGGGTCTCTAGTGCTTCCGGGTCTAGGAACCGCTCGCGTGCAGTAGCGGGTGGTTTTCCCGTTAGTAGATGGTAGAGGGTTGCGCCCAATGCGTAGATGTCGGTGCGTGTACTTGTGTGAGCATCGTCTCCACCATATTGTTCCAATGGTGTATAGGCGGCGGTCCCACGCCCCTGTATTACGGTAACGGTTCGCGCTTCATCCGTACTGAGTAATTTTACCAGGCCAAAATCTACCAATTTGATTAAGCCTGAGGGAGTCAGTTTGATATTTGAAGGCTTGATATCTCGGTGTAAAATAGTAGGTGTCTGTTTATGGAGATAGGATAAGGCGTCGCATAGTTGGTCCGCCCAATTGAGCACTTTCTTTTCTTCCAAGTATTGTTCTTTTTTCTGGGCCTGGTCCACAATCTCGCGGAGGTCGTGGCCGGGAACGAAGTCCATAACCAAGTACTCGCGCCTGTTTTGGGAGAAGTAGTCTGAGACTTTGGGGAGGTTAGGATGATCCAGTCGTGCCAGTACCGCAGCTTCTTGTCGGAATTGATCTTGGAGTTGGGTCAACATTTCGGGGTTTATGTCGGCATCTGGGGCGATTTCTTTAAGTGCGCAGACTCTTCCTGGTAGTAGCATATCTTCTGCCCGGTACACAGCGCCCATCCCGCCTTGCCCGATTGGCCCGGCGACTTTATAACGCTCTTTTAGAATTGTCTGTTGGGGTAGTAATTTCGCCATCTTAACCTGATAATAACTCTACTATACTGATTGTCAAGGCTGGAAGGATTAAGTTTGGCTTCGAAAGGATAAGGCTTTTATGCAAAATGATAATAAACCATTGATCGTTATTTATAAAGGTACATTGGCCGGGACCCGCTGGCCGGTTGACGTGGATTGTTTTACAATGGGCCGGGATAGGGAATGTTCTTTAGTTTTGCCGGAGCGACAGGTCTCCAGGTATCATACGCAAATTGAGCGGGATGCTGATGGTTATCTAATCCGTGATTTGGGAAGTAAGAACGGCACTTTTGTCAATGGCGAACCTGTCCGGGAGCAGCCTTATCGCCTGCAAGATGGGGATGAGATTTCTCTGGCGTTGACGGTGGATATGGGGTTTGTAGCCGGGGATGCAACCTTGCCTTTAGAAGACACATTCCCCTCTGATAATAGTACTCCGTCGGGTTTGGAGGTTGACCGTGGCTCACGCCGGGTGTGTCTAGGACGGGCGGAACTGGACCCGCCTCTGTCACCTGCCCAATTCCGGTTGCTAACATTGCTCATAGATTTTAATGGTGAAGTTGTAACTCGTGATGATGTCATCAAGGCGGTATGGCCTGATGCTGCGGGTGGTGTGACGGATCAGGCTGTCGATGCCCTCGTTTACCGTTTACGCGAGCGATTGGTTGAACTTGATCCAGACTATAACTATGTGGTTACGGTACGTGGGCACGGCTTCCGCTTTGAGACGAAAGAAAACTGAAATTGAGTTGTAGAACTTGAGGTATGGGGAACTCATACCTCAAGTTTTCATATTTTATGCTTTAGCTACCACCTCATCAATGGCTTTTCGCACTGCGGTATAATCCGCCGGTAATTCTAGGGGCGGGTTTGCATGCCGGGAGATAACATCCGTTAATGTTTTCTCATGGTAACCGACTTTAAAACCGGTGAATTTTAACCCGTGGGCGGTGGAAATGACGACCACTTTATCGTCACGCCGGATTTCTCCCCGTTTTACCAGCTTCCGCAGAGCTGCCAGGGCTACCCCGGTCTGTGGGCAGGTATAAAGTCCCGTTAAATCAGCTTGAGCCGCAGCGTTGGCGAGTTCATCCTCGTTAGCCTGTTCTACGACACCCCGGAATTGCTTAAGGACTTTGACTGCCCGCTCGTAGCTTACCGGGTGGCCGATCTGGATCGCTGTGGCCAGTGTTGCCTTGGCATCTACCGGTTGGTATTTCTCGAAGCCGTTTTTGAAGCTCTTGTAAAGCGGGTTGGCATTTGCCGATTGGGCGGCCACGATACGCGGCAACCGGTTAATCAACCCCAGGACATACATCATCATAAACCCACGGCCTAGTGCGCTGGCATTCCCTAAGTTCCCGGAGGGGATAATAACCCAGTCTGGAACTTGCCAACCTAACTGGCGGGTGACCTCTATGGCAACCGTCTTTTGGCCCTCAATGCGCAGCGAGTTCATCGAATTCGCCAAGTAGATACTCTTGTCCGCCGTTACTTCCTGGACGATGTGCATACAGCCATCGAAATCAGTATCCAAGGCCAGAACGTGTGCCCCGTGGGTAATGGGTTGTACTAACTGGGCTGTAGACACTTTTCCTTTGGGCAAGAAGACGATAGCCGGGATCCCGGCTGTGGCACAGTAAGCGGCCATTGCGGCGGAAGTGTCGCCCGTTGATGCGCAGGCCACAGCCTGGATGGGTTTGCCATCGGTGATCATTTGTTTAACCACTGAGACCAGTACGGTCATCCCCAGGTCTTTGAAGGACCCGGTATGGTTGGTTCCACACTGTTTGATCCATAGATCCGGTATTCCCCACCGTTCCCCTAATTGTTCGATATGGAGGAGTGGCGAGTTTCCCTCACCCAGGGAGACGACATTTTCGATATCAATCTCCGGGCAGACCCATTCCTTTTTGCTCCATACTCCGCTGTTATAGGGCCAGGCAAAGCTGCCGGCGCGTTGTTCAAACCGCGCTTTCCAGCCGGCGGCACTGTCATCTTTTAAAGCCGCCATATTGTGTTCTACATCCAGTAGCCCGCCGCAATCTTCACAACGATAGATAATGTCATAAATTGAGTACTTTCGGCCACAGCCCCGGGTGCACTCAAGCCAACTATGATAAGTCATTGGGAACTCCTTATTGAAAGGTGCATTGCACTTTCTTGAGTGCATTGCACCTATGGGATAATTATTATCTTAGTACTCTTTTCTACTTTGAGGGAGTACTCGTACAACTCTACTCTCCTACAGCATGCGTTTCCATATGGTGAATGGGCCGGTATCCTTTTCTCTGTAAGTCGGCGGTGGGGATAGATGCCTCATCGGGTTTGTCCGAAAGTCCGAATAATAGTACACCTTGGGCCTTCCACTTGTTTGCCATCTCGCGGACCTCCTGGGTAATAACTATCTCATTGGCCAAGAGATTTTCCGGTGCGGTAGCATCCCCCATGCATCCCATATAGGCTATCGTGGTCCTATACTCATTATACCGGAAAGCCTTGAAGGGGGTTGGATCACCTTGTTGTACCGCTGTGTATACACGGTTATGGATCTGTCGCAGATTTTGGGGTAGCCTTTCTGCTTGGTTATCCACTGCCGTAATAAAGCTCTTAAAATCTGTGAATTGCTCGCGTTTTATAGCGCGTACCAGTAAATCCAGGGTATAAAGATCACTGCCGATAATCAGGCAGATATAGGCCAAGTAGTCCTGGTTGTCTGTTGTGAAAGGATGGTATGTCGTTTGATTTAACTCATTATAGGCATGCTCAAATTCGTCTTGGTCGAAGGCTTTCCCCAGCAACGTTCCGACAGTGTTCTGGACAGCCGTTACACGGGCTAGATTGATAACGTGGTCATTCCGGCCCCGTGCGCCTAATGTCGTTTTATCCAAGTCCAGAATAAGGGCGGTCTGTTCATCTAGTGGAAATTCATATTGGGTACTGATACGCTCAAAATCGCGTAACTTCGACCAATGATTTGCCATCACAAAGATATTTCCTTCTTGCTCAATAACCTTGTTAGTCGGTGGGGCGTTTTGTTCTGAACCGATAAAGACTATACCTTGCCAACCGCTGGTATTGCATAAGTTTATAAAGGCCTGTCCATCATTAAGTTGGGTATCTCCAATATAGATAACCCGCTTAAGTGGCTTGTTGGAGATAGTGAGATTATGTGCTGCTTCCAGCATATGCTTGATAATTCGTGCATATGCCGGTTGGCTCTTGCGGGGTATTATATCTTGTGGGAGATTTAGTTTTTCCCGGAGCTTGTCCAGTGTCGGTAATCGGGAGTCCTGTGGCACTAGATTGCGGTAAACGATAAAATCCCCTAGGAATTCAGAGACTGAAGCGCGTCCATAGTTTTTCATAGCCCATTAGTCCTTGTTAGCGTTTTGAAGACTGAATATATCGTCAATGACTTTTTGGCACATGCCACGTGCTAAAGCCAATACTTCATCTCGGGCTTCTAGCACCGTATTCCCCCTGGGAATAATAATTTCATCATGGCGGACTAAGGCCAATAGGAGACAATCCCTAGGTAATTCTAGTTCCGATACGGTTTTCCCTTCGCCATCTGCTCCTGGCTCTACAACCCGGTTAATTAATGTAAGGTCCCCCTGTTTTAGGCGCATCAAGGTCATCATATCACCTAGCGATAGTTTTTCGGCGATAAGCTGTGTGAGCAGGTCGGCCTGATTTAAGGCTATATCCACGCCCATCTCTGGCGTAAAAAGCCATGCATTATCAGGGTGGTTGATGCGGGCTATAACTCGTTGTACCTGGTAGGTCTCTTTTGCCAGTAAGGCTACCATAAGGTTAACCTTGTCGTCTCCTGTGAGTGTGGCTAAAACATCACAGTTGGCGATATCTGCATATTCCAAGGTTTGCATACGGGTCCCGTCACCATCAAGGATGACTTCTGTGGGTAGTTCTTTGTGTAAACGACTTAGGACCTGGGGACGGTGCTCAATTAAACAGACTTCATAGTTATCTTTTAACAAAGTGCGGGCCAGTGTAGAGCCTACTTTTCCGCCTCCGATAATTACAACACGCATACTTCAACCTCCACAGATTTCTCTTTCAACCACTCCTGGAGACTGTCCAACGCTTGGGTTGCTACTGTCATATGTACTATATCGCCGGTCATGACTGGTAAATTAGGCTCTACAATCTGAGCCGGTCCTTTGCGCACTAAGGCCGACAGTGCCCACTTCCCAGGGTTGGTAAGGTCTTTTACTGTATAGCCATTGAGTTCTTCCGGTATGAGTAAATCGACAATCAGCACTTCCCCATTGCCTAGTGTACCCAGGACGCTGAGCGTGCTGTGACAGATAAGCTGCTCCAGACGTGATACTCGCCAGGAGACAGAACTTATCCAGGAGATGTCTAACTTATCATATAAAGGTGCGCGTTCTGGTTCGAAGATTCTGGAGATAACACGTGATACGTTGTAATATTTTTTCGCGATTTGGGCCACTAGAAGATTAGTTAGGTCGTCGCTAGTTACTGCTGCGACGGTATCTGCCTCCTTTATGTCTGCGCGTTCAAGTACATTCTTATCAAATCCCCAACCTGTCAGAGTTCGTCCCCTGAAGTCATCACTCAGTCGGGTGAAAGCTTCAGGATTTATATCAATAATGGCCACGTCATGACCTTTCTTGCAGAGTGTAGCTGCCAGCATCGCACCGGTGCGGCCACAACCCACTATAATTATGTTCATAGTTTCACCTCATGTAAATGGAAGGGCACATCAATAACAATAATTTCTTTGCGGAATACAAAGGCCATGTGGATTAAAAGTGCTGTTTGATTGTGCAATAGGCGTTTCCAGGGCTTTTCGGCGATAAACTGGGGCAATACAATGGTTACTACCTGGTCACGGCGTTTTGGATCATCAAGTTTATCTACATAATTGACCAATGGTTTGATTATGGAGCGGTAGGGGGAGGGAAGTATTTCTAATCGCATACCATTTCCCCACTTATTCCATTTCTCAACAATTTTAGTAGTTTCGTTAGGGTCTACTTCCACATGGACGGCGGTGACATCTTCCGAAATAGATCGGGCATAGTCAAGGGCTGTCATAACTCCCTTGTGCACCCCGCCGATAGGCACTATAACCCGGTTACGACAGATGGGGGGGGGATTACCGTATTCCTCTAATGAGAGTTGGCGTGCCACCGATTTGTAGTGGCGATTGACTATTAGGAAGAATGAAATAAGGAGGGGAATCCAGAGCAAGACAAGCCATGCCCCATAGATGAATTTGGTCGCAGAGAAAATGATCAGGACAATGCCTGTGGCTAATGCCCCAATGCCATTGACTATAGCCTTAATGTGCCAGTTTTTACCCTTTTTGCGTCGCCAGCGCATAACCATCCCGGCCTGTGATAAGGTAAAAGATAAAAATACGCCAACTGCATAGAGGGGGATGAGTCGCGTTGTCTCGCCACCAAATAGAACAACTAAGAAGGCTGAGAGTGCAGCCAGGACGACAATGCCGTTGGAGAAGATAAGCCGGTCTCCTATGTGGGCGAATTGGTGGGGCATATAACGGTCCTGGGCTAAGATGGATGATAACCGTGGGAAATCCGCAAAACTGGTATTCGCAGCCAGGATGAGTATCAAGGTTGTTGCAGCTTGTAGAACATAATACATGATGTTTTTCGCCCCAAAGATATCGCGTCCTAATTGGGAAATCAGGGTTTCGTAACCGGTTTCGCTAGGTACTATACCGTATTGGTAGGCCAGGAAAGTGATGCCTAGAAACATCGTGATTAACAATCCGGCCATCATAAGTAAGGTCTGAGCCGCATTCTTGGACTCGGGTGGTTTAAAAGCTGGAACCCCGTTACTAATAGCTTCAACCCCGGTGAGGGCTGCACATCCACTAGAGAATGCACGTAAGATTAAGAATAAGGTAAGGTCTCGTGTCGCCGGGTAGTTAATCTTAGGCGGGGCCGCCAATGGCATACCGTTTAATAGCCATTTTCCCAGGCCGGTAGCGATCATAACTAGTATAAGGGCGATGAATATATAGGTGGGGACGGCGAAGATTGTACCAGATTCCCGTACCCCACGTAGATTGAGAAGGGTAATGACCATGATGAAGAAGAGTGCTAATATGATCCGGTAACCGTACAGCTCCGGTACTACTGATGTGATAGCGGCCACTCCAGCCGTAATGCTGACCGAGACGGTGAGCACGTAGTCGGTAAGAATTGCCGAGGCGGCGACTAGACCGGGGAGTTGTCCCAGGTTTTCGTGGGTTACAGTATATGAACCGCCACCGGTGGGGTAGGCGTGTATAGTTTGTTCGTAAGATGACACGACAATAGCCAGCAGCACTGCGATCCCGATAGCTAATGGCCAGGCCAACTTCACAGCGCCACTGCCGGCCAGGATGAGCACCAGCATAATCTCTTCGGTAGCATAGGCCGTGGAGGAGAGCGCGTCCGAGGCAAAAACAGCTAACGCCTTAATTTTAGTCAGTCGCTCGTGAATCATCTGCTCTGTAGATAAGGGATTGCCAATGAGTAAACGGCGTAGCCTGAATCCTTGTTGGTGGCTTGTTTTAATCATTGTATCTAACTCCATCATTTACGAAGTATTAATAAGTCCCTTTGCCGTTAATAGTTCGGCATTGAGAATTGCTCCACTGGCGGCTCCGCGTAGTGTGTTATGGACTACCGATACCATGCGTAAATCTAATAACGGACACTCCCGTATCCGGCCTACTGTAACCGCCATCCCTTCTTGTGCATCTCGATCCCGGCGTGGTTGCGGTCGATCGGCTTCGGTGCGGACCAGTATCGGGTGGGTGGGGGCTGTAGGCAATTCTTGGATGACTGGTAAACCCTTGTAATCTCGTAATACGCTTATAGCCTCTTCTACAGAGGGTTTGTGGGTGAATTTAACAGACATTGTGACCGTGTGACCGTCTATCACCGGCACCCGGTTGGCATGGGCACTAATGACAATCTTTGCATCCTCACGCTTCCCATTGGTGATTCGACCTAATAATTGCCGGGTTTCCTGCTCAATTTTCTCTTCTTCGCCCTTGATGTAGGGAATAACATTGTCGAGGATATCAAGAGAAGCCACGCCGGGATAGCCGGCACCAGAGATGGCTTGCATAGTGGTGACTACTAATTGTTGAATGTTGAATACATCATGCAATGGTTTAAGGGCCATTGTGATACCGGTCGTTGTACAGTTAGGACTGGTAACGATAAAGCCCGGCCAATTGCGATTTTGTTGCTGCGTTGGAATCATTGCGGTATGTTCTGCGTTAAGCTCCGGGATAATCAACGGTACATCAGGTTCGTAACGATAGGCTGCGGCATTGGAGCACACAGCGTAACCGGCTTTTGCAAAGGCCGGCTCGATATCACGGGCTACATCTGAGGGCAGGGCGGAGAAGATGATTTTGGCGGGTATATCTGGGTCTAAGTTCCGTACCACCATATCGCCTAAATCCGGCGGGGGGTCGCCAGGAATGACCCATTGACTTGCTTCTGCGTAGCATTTACCGGCACTGCGTTTCGATGCGGCCAGTGCCACAATCTCAAACCAGGGATGCTGGGCCAGCAGTTGTACAAATCGCTGCCCAACGGCCCCGGTTGCACCTAATACAGCTACAGGAATTTTATCACTTATTATCATCATTACACCTTGTAATTATTATCGCATAATTTCAGTTTTTGACTTGCTTTATAGAACTACTGAGTTGGTTAAAACTGTGTTTTATATTCACGCTACATTATTCTTAAGAATAACGTGGTGGTGTATAGTACGTATTGCCTCGGCAGCGGACCCAGCATCAATTACCAACGAAATGCTGCATTCTGAAGACCCTTGAGCTATCGCTATGACGTTGATACCTGATTCCCCTAACGCGCTGAATATCCGGGCCGCGACTCCGGGGGTGCCCCGCATACCGGCTCCTACTGCCGTGATAATGACTACATCATCCAGTGACCAGATGCGGTCTATGTCGCGCCGGGCCAGTTCCAGAGTTAACTCTTCTTCCAGAGCTTTGATAACTGCTGCTACTGTTTCCGTGGGGATGATTAGGCAGATGGATTGTTCTGAGGAAGCCTGGGAGATCATCAAAACGCTGGCTCCTTGGCTGGCCACTGCCGCGAACGTACGGGCGGCTATACCGGGAACGCCGATCATCCCCCGTCCTTCAACGGTCACCATACTCAACCCTTTAATGGCAGTAATTCCCTTGACCGTGCCGGGTATATTCTCCGGTTCCCGGATGATGCGGGTGCCAGGGCAAGTGGGATTGAAGGTGTTTTTGACCCACAGAGCGATCTCACGTTCAATAACCGGACGGATAGTTTGCGGGTGTAACACCTTGGCGCCAAAGTAGGCTAATTCCCCTACTTCACTGGAAGATAACACCGGTATAATCCGTGCTTCTGGCACAATCCGTGGGTCGGCACTCATTACACCGTCCACATCGCTCCAAATCCAAACCTCGTTAGAATCAAGTGCATCACCCAAGATAGCCGCACTGTAATCACTGCCTCCCCGGCCTAGTGTTGTGGTAATACCTGTTTCTGTCGCTCCCATAAAGCCGGTGATGACCGGTGTGACACCCCTTTCTAACAAAGGCTTAAGGTTCTTTTCTACCTGTTTACGGGTCTTCTCCATAAGCGGGGCAGCTTTTTGGAATGTATCATCTGTAACAATAAGCTCGGTGGCGTCAATGGCCTGGCTTTTTAACCCTTCCTGTCTCAGGTAAGCGGCCATAATACGGGCATTGATACGTTCCCCCAAAGAACTAATAGTATCCATTGCACGCGGTGTCACCTCTCCCAGGACATATACACTGCGGCAGAATGTCGCGAACTCATCTAGGTATTGATCTACAGTTGCCAGTAATTGCGCGCGTTCATTAGCGTCCGTTAACAAGGCATCCACAACCCGATAATGGCGGACCCGTAAATCCGCAACGATACCGCGATAAATCTGCCCATCACCATTTGCGGCGGTTTTAGCCCCTTTGATCAGGGCGTTGGTAGTGCCGCTCATCGCTGAAACTACCACTACCACATGGTCCCAATTAGGAACTTGTTCTAGTACAATGTTAGCCGCTTGCGTATGGGCTTCTGCATTTCCCACAGAGGTACCACCAAATTTCATAGTTAGCGTAGTCATAGAATTCTCCCTTTCCCTCAATCATGGCTAGTACTCCTCTGAAAATCGGTGCATTGCACTTTCTTAAGTGCCCGTGATTTCTTAATCACGCAGCACCTGATTTTCGTTATTGTTAGTGTAGCTGGCCACATGGAAACTCTTTCATGTATTAGTAGTCAAATGAGTACTCGTGGTTATTATAACTCAAAAGGTTTAGTTCCTTATAAGCCGAATTATAACCCCATTACTAACTGACTTAAAACAATTCATGATTGTACCTTACAAGCTATAAGTGGCAACGTGCTTTTGGAAAAACCTGTGCTATACTGTCTTTTTAGGAGAAAATGATATGGGGAAAATGATCAGCCGTCGCCAATTTCTTAAACTTGTGGCTGCCGGTGCTATTACGGCTAAATTCCGGTCCAAGTCACGTACTTATGCGAATCCCCTGGTAGTCAAAGGGAATTTATATCTTGATACCCCCACTTATATGGGGCGTGCCATTTATAATGTGACATTTTATGTACAGCCTTCTGTGAATTCCTCCCGCGTGACAACCCGGGCTCGGGACGAGGCTTTCCCTATCTGGGGGGAAGTCCATGCTCCCTTTGACAGCCACAATGATTTGTGGTACCGCACCTCGTTAGGCTTTGTGCATTCCGCCTGGGTTCTCCCGATCCGTGTCTACCCGGAGCAACCTTTTATCGCCGACATTGGTGACTGGGGTTTTTGGGGTGAGGTCTCCCAAGTTTATACGGAGGCTTACGCCGAGCCAAGTGTGACAGCCGCGAAAAAGTATCGTTTTTATGCCGGTACCGTCTATCACGTCATCGAGGCTTTTCAGGATGAGCAAGGGGTGGGGTGGTATAAGGTTTTCGATGACTACCCACCCAAGACGGTTGGTAATTACCAATGGGTTCAGGCCAAAGATGTACGCAATGTACCGCGCCACGAGATGTCGCCTATCCATCCTTTTGTTGGGAACAAGCGTATTGAAGTGGACTTAAGCCGTCAATTATTGACATGTTATGAGGGTGACATTGAGGTGTTTTCTACCTTGGTTGCTTCCGGTTTGGGGGGCACACCCACGCCCAGGGGGGAAAAACGGGTGTTGCTTAAACAGCCGTCCCGTCATATGAGCAATGTGCCTTATTCTGATGGGCCAGAGCCAGAAGGTAGTATTTTTGACTTGCCAGGAGTGCCTTGGAACACCTTTTTTGATATGGACGGTTCGGCGATTCATGGCGCTTACTGGCATAACGATTTCGGTTTACCCCGCAGTCACGGGTGCCTCAATGTGCCATGTGAGGCCGCGCGCTGGATTTACCGCTGGGTGCATCCTATCGGCGGTTTTGCAGATGACTTTGTCCGTAGCGATTTTGGCTCCGTGGGGACACCTATTAACATCTTCTAGTTGTGAAGCATCTATCTCACAGAGTTACACTGAGATGGCACAGAGATTCACAGAGTTTTTTTTTGAAAGCTCCTCGTGCGCTTTTTTTTATTAGCTACTAAGAAAGTCTCGACTGCACACAACCAACGGACCCGTCATCCTGAGCTTGTCGAAGGAACCTGCCTTGAGCGAAGTCGAAAG
>JAFGKB010000198.1 GCA_016928755.1 Anaerolineae bacterium
CATATTACGCCCGAAGCTGCCGAAATTACCGGACTTAAGGCCGGGACCCCGGTTTGTCTAGGCTCCGGTGATGTGATCTGTTCTGATGTGGGCGCCGGTGTTGTAAAACCCGGTATGGCCTACACCTACATTGGTTCTGCTAACTGGACCGGCGTCTTCCGTGAAGAACCCAGCACCGACCCCAGTGTGAAGATGAACTGTAGCACCTGTTTGCCCTGGCCCAATGCCTATCACCTGGTCTTGATTACGGCTGCCGGTGGTATTGCTCAACAGTGGATCAAGGACAATATGTATGGTCTTGAAGATGCAGTTGCCGGCAAAGTGGGACGTGGCATCTATGATATTATGACAGATGATGCGGCAAGTATTGCTCCTGGTTCCGATGGTCTTATCTTCTTGCCCTATCTACGCGGTGGCGGTGCTCCCCACTTCGATATCAATGCCCGTGGTGCCTATCTAGGTGCTGTTTTGCCGCATACCCGTGGTCACTTCGCGCGCGCACTTTACGAAGGTATCTGCTATAACATCCGCTGGCTCTATGAATTGTTTGAATCTGTGGGTGTGCCGATCTTTAACCTTGACGAGATTCGCTCCATTGGTGGCGGTGTGTTAAATGACCTCTGGATGCAGATTTACGCCGATGTTAACGGCTTGCCGTTTGCCCGTGTTTCCAACCCGCAGCAGGCGACTGCTGTCGGTGCCGCGATTATGGGCGGTGTTGGGGTTGGCATTTGGGATAGCTATCAGACTGCTGCTGAGTTGGTTGATATTGCTAAGCGCTTCACGCCAAATGCTGAGGCAACTCAGATGTACGATGAGCTTTATCCTATTTACAAGGGTGCTTACCCAATTTTGAAAGGGACATTTGATAAGATCGCAGCTTATCAGGTCAAATATATGCATGAGGCATAGACGTGCATTATAGTTACAACTAGGGAATTGATTCCCTGGTTTAAATCAAATGTGCACATCTCCCTACCCCAGGGCTAAGAGTTGAGTTTTAACTCTTAGCCCAATCTACTAAATTCTAAAGTTTTGAGGAGGCTCTTTAATGGCTATTTATGGAACAGTTGACCCTGAGTTTATGAAAGGGATTGTCGATTCTGCGGTTGTCGGTATGGATGTCACCGATGATTTACTGCGAGAAACCATCGAACGTTTTAAACTATATCCTGAGACCAGCGTTGTGGTTGTTAATTTCTACCAGGCTAAGTTGGCGATGGAGTTGTGTGCCGGTTCCCATGTAGAACCTTGTATTGCGATTGCTTATCCCCCCCTGTGCAGCATTCCCACCGAACTAAAAGTTGAGCATGCGAAGTACGCAGTTGAGGAACTTGGCGTACCTAACGTCCTCTTCACTATTGATCACGCAAAATTCGCCGATGGCAAGTTTGATGAAGTAAAGGCGGAGATAGCCGCCGTGGTTGAAGTTGTTAACCACCGGGCTGAGGTCATCGTCATGCCCGACTACGCACATTGGACCCCCGATGAATGCATCCATCTCGCTGAAATTATCCGTGATGCCGGTGGTGATCTCATTAAGTCCACCGGTGGTATGGGGCGTGCCGAGTTACCGGAAAAGATCGACGCCGTTGTTAAGGCCGTTGATGGCTCTATCCGCGTTATGGGCACCAGCGCCATCCGCAATCTGGATGATGTGCTCAATATGTTGGACGCGAATCCTGATAAGCTGGCCATCAGCCGCGCCGGCTTCTTCCTGAGCCTTGATGAAGTACATGCCCTTGAGAAGGTACGGCTTACTAAAGCTGAGTTAGCCCGTCACTTTGAAGGCTTGGTTTGGCATCCCACTATTACCGAGGCTGAGGTTGAGGCATATTTGAAGGATGCTAAAGCAGCCGGGCTATATGGTGTGAGCGTTGACCCACGTTGGGTTCCTCTGGCTAAGACAGTGCTTGAAGGTAGTGAAACCAAGGTGATTTCCCGTGTGGATTATCCTCTGGGAATCACACCTAAAGACCTTAAGGCATCAGAAGTGGCCTGGGTTGTGAAAAATGGCCCTTCCAATATCGAGATTCAGACCGTTATGAATACTGCCGCTTTTAAATCGGGGCAGTACGACTATGTTCGTGAGGAACTGGATGCCCTTGTGAAGGCTGCCGGTGGCCGGCCCCTAAGCGTAATTATACAAGCCCCGTTGCTCTCCCAAGCTGAAGTTGCCGCCGCTTGTATGATGTGTGCGGCTTGTGGTGTGGCTTATGCCGAACCGGTCCATGGTTTTGGTAAGTTCTCTCCTGACGGGAAGATTATTACACCTGATAAGATAGATTACCTCGCCGTGAGGTTGATGCGCCAGGTTGTTGGTGATAAGATGGGCGTCAAAGTAACCGGTGCTGTAAATCGTCTAATCCAGGCCCTGGTCTTGATCAGCAATGGAGCGGAACGCATCACGACACCCGATGCCAGCACCTTATTGGAAGGCTATGACGCACTCGTTGAACGTCTAAAGCCCTTCCTGAAGAAATAGCAGTAAACACTAAAAGAAACTGATAATAGAACCCCGGCTTTGGTTGCTTAGACCAAAGCCGGGGGTTCTTTTTATCTCTTCGCAACTCTGGATTTCCCCCATGTAGTAACTCTAAACCAGCTATTTAGAATCTCTTAACAAATTCTAAACAGGTTCGTTTTATGCTTATGGCAAGGTCGTTTCTTTCTTTACATGCATGGAGTTGAGGGTAAAATGGATTATAAAGAGTTAGAACAAGTTTTAGATAATGGGAAATCTCAAATGATAAAAACGATACTGGTGGTAGATGATAAAGCCAATATGCGCACGCTGTTGCGTGAATACCTGACGGAGGAAGGCTTTCGTGTTATTGTGGCGGATAATGGCCGCAATGCGCTTTATACGGCACGGCAGGATAAACCCGACCTGATTCTGCTGGATATTATGATGCCTGAAATGGGCGGTTACGAGTTTATGCGCATCTATACCCGGGATTATGATACCCCGATTATCCTGCTCACCGCTAAACTCGAAGAATCTGATAAGGTGTTGGGATTGGAACTGGGCGCCGATGACTATGTGACCAAGCCCTTCGGTATGCGCGAACTTGTTGCCCGCATTCGCGCGGTTTTACGTCGCTTTGATAGGAGTGCCGATGCAGGTGCTGAGGTTTTGCGTGCGGCTGATATTACCCTGGACAAGGGAACTCACGCTGTAACTGTAGCCGGTAATGCTGTCAGTCTTACCCCGACCGAGTTTGACCTGCTGGCAATATTGATGTCGGCCCCCGGTCGAGTCTTCTCCCGCCAGGATTTATTAGAGGCTGTTCAAGGTATTGCTTTTGAAGCCCTGGAACGCTCGATTAACGTCCATATCAGTAATCTCCGGGCCAAGATTGAACCTGACCCGCGTAATCCCCGCTATGTGGAAACTGTTTTCGGTGTCGGGTATCGTTTTTGTCTCTTGCCACCAGGGGCAGAGTGAGTCATGTCGCGCTTACTTCTGTTTAAATTAGTTCTGGCTTTTCTTCTGGTGAGCATTACCGGGGCGGTACTGTCGGTAGTCTTTGCCCGTCTAGGAACCCTTAAGGAGTTTGACCAACTGGTCTTAGACCGTTCCCAACGTGATTTTATGCGTTATGTCGTTGCCTATTACCAAACTTATGGTTCTTGGGAGGGTATACAAGAGATGTTGCAAAACACTCCTCCTGACAATGGGGAAGATCAGAGGGACCCTAGTCGTAAAATTCCTGATGGTAATAATCTGAGCGGAGATATCACTGAGAAACCTATTCCCCATGCTGACACGTTCCCCGGACATCCTTTTCTCATACAGCCGCAGTCCCAGATGGTTTCTTTTGCCCTTGTTGATAGTGAAGGGCAGGTTGTAGTACCGGCCGGGCCTTATCACGTAGGTGAATATGTGGCCGTATCTAAGGTTGAGCAAAGTGGCCAGTGGATTGAGGTGAACGGCTCCATAGTTGGGGGGATTCTTCCTGCCGGTATCTCCCCGGTCTTAAATGCACAGGAAGAACGTTATCTAAAGCGTGTTACCGAGGCTTCACTCTATGGTGCATTAGGGGCCACGGCAGTCGCCTTAATCATTGGTACTCTCCTGGCCCGTACTCTGACGAACCCTTTGCGTGAACTGACCCAAGCCATTCATGCTATGGCTAAAGGGGAATTGGGACAACAGGTCCCGGTGCGTTCTCAGGACGAGCTGGGCGAACTGGCCCAGGCTTTTAACCAGATGAGCGCGGACTTATCCCGGAGCAATTCCTTGCGCCGCCAGATGACGGCGGACATTGCCCACGATTTGCGCTCCCCGTTGGCCATCATCGCGGGATACCTGGAATCGTTGCGCGATGGTGTTCTCAAGCCCTCCCCGGCGCGCTTCGAGATGATGTATAATGAGTCCCAACATCTCCAACGTTTAGTTGAGGACTTACGGACGCTCTCCCTGGCGGAGGCCGGTGAACTCTCTGTTAACGTTCAGCAAGTGGCCCCCGGCGCTTTGTTGGAGCAGCTTTATGAGGCTTATCATCATTCGGCAGCGCAAAAGGAAATAACTCTACGTATAGATATGGAGCCTGAGTTGCCCCTCATTTGTGTTGACCCTGACCGCATATTGCAGGTCCTCGGTAATTTGATCAGTAATGCCCTGCGTTATACCCCTGCCGGGGGAACTATTACCCTGGCAGCGGTGCACCAAGATGGCACTATCAAAATGTCTGTATCTGATACCGGTACCGGGATTCCACAGGAAGACCTGCCGAATGTTTTCGAGCGCTTTTACCGGGGTGATAGGTCGCGTCAGTCTCAAGAGGGTGAATCCGGGCTAGGATTGACTATTGCTAGGTCGATTGTAGTTTTGCATGGCGGTGATATTTCTGTGGATAGTGTCCTGGGTGAGGGTACAACATTTACCGTAACTTTGGATGCAGTAAGAGACCTCTTATAATTTCCCCTTGTCGATAGAAAAATTTTGAGTATTATGAGTTAAATTACTATAGAGGGGGATTATTCAACATGGGAAAGAAATTTAAAACGGTTACTGCGGGTCTTTTCGCGGCTATTGTGGTAGTGGTTGTTGTGTATGTGCGAGTTTTACTGCCTTGGCATATGCATTGGGGGGCAACAGATGAGGAAGTCAACGACTCTATGCCCGGCGATGAGATTGTGCCTAATCCTAGTACGGAGTCCACCCGTGCTATTACTATCCACGCTAGGGTGAGTGAGGTGTGGCCCTGGTTAGTGCAGCTTGGACAGGGACGTGGTGGTATGTACAGTTATGAGTTCCTTGAGAACCTGGTGGGGTGCGATATTCACAATGCCGATCATGTCTTGCCGGACTATCAGACTTTGGAACCTGGTGACATAATCCGGATGGGGCCAGAAGGTTATCCCTTCTATATTGTGCAAGCTGTAGAATCAGAAAAATCACTGGTCTTGCAAGCCGGTGATCCGGTAACCCAGGAACCGGGAACAGGAAGCTGGGCTTTTCAACTTATCCCTCAAGATGACGGCACCAGCCGTTTAATTACCCGGCAGCGGGCGTTTCACGAAGCGACTTTTTCCAACTTCTTGATATGGAATGTTTTCACCGACCCTATATCCTTTGTGATGGAGCAAAAGATGTTACGCACAATCCGCGACCGGGCCGAAGGAAAAACCCCAAGTCTCTTCTAATACCCTTTCAAATGGAAATATATTATAAAGGTGAGTTACTGGGGTATATTGAGGCCAACCCGGTTCAAGATACTTTCCCTTGGTATGCTGGCCGGGTCGTGCCCACGGAAGCAATGGACAAGTATTTGGAGTTCCTTGGCTGGTATGAGGGTGTTTGTGAATTCCCCTACCATCCTTTTGAGCAAGAGGTTTATGAATACTACAATTGTGATGATGCACAATATCCTCGTGACGATGAAGAACGCTATAAAAAGAGTGATTTATTCTCATATGTTCAGTTCCTCAAGGCATTACAGGCCGGATTTCGTGATGGAAATAGCTCTGCCGTGATCCAGGAATGTCTTGAAAATGAACGTTGGGATATTCAAGAGTGGGTGGAACGGTGGCAGAGTCAACCCTATGATGCGGAACAGTTCGCCGCTTACATAGAGTTCCTAGACTACCGGAATTGGAAAGTCATTGATGATGGGCAGGAAGTTGCCTGGTTACCCTACCCACCCGAATTCAGTGTTAAGACTATGGCCATCTTTTGGCGTTGACGGCGTTAATAACTAACTGAAAGGAATGACGATATGTTAACAGGTGTAGATATCGAAACTGGTATACCCCAGGTGCCGGCACCCTGGAACTTACGCGGCAATGGATATATCTTTTTAATGAAGTTCCCCCCTGCTTTCGTAGCGGAACATGGGTTTGTCCCCCCCGTGTTGTTGGATAAGTTCGTGGGTGGAGTGGGGGCCGTGATGTTGGTGGATTACGTGCAATCAGACGCCGGGCCATATCGTGAGTTGTTGTTTATCCCCGGTCAGTTCCGTATGGGTCGCCGTCGCTATTATGCTATTACGAAGATTTATGTTTCCACACAGAGCAGTGTTATCAACGGCCGGCAGAATTGGGGGATACCCAAGGAGTTGGCCGGATTTGAGTTTCAGCAGGTTAACGAACATCTTGAGCGGGTTGTTGTTCACAAGGACGGGTCCGAATTTGCCAAATTCTTGTTACGTACCGGTGATTTTAGCGTACCTTTTACCACCAGCGTAATGCCCGCCGGGTTGCGTACCCTAGTACAGATATATGATGGAAAGACCTATTTCACTGCGCCGGGTGGACAGGGTCAGCTAGCACTGACGCACCTAATCGGTGCCGAGATTAACGCCGATTCTTTTCCAGACCTCAATCACGGGCGTTTATTGGCTGCTGTTAAAGCGGTGGATTTCTCCCTCTGTTTCCCTTTGGCACAGATTGAGGATAGG
>JAFGKB010000199.1 GCA_016928755.1 Anaerolineae bacterium
CCCTTGCATCTACGGTGTTTGATGGTAAACTAGAGTTACTTGCATTCGTCAAAGACGACGAACGGGAGGAGTAGGTGGAATTAGGTCTGGCGAACCGGTATAAAACCGGGCAGAGAGGAGGGTCACCGGCTGCAAGCCCTCGTGTAGAACCCGCCACCGAAGGTCGCCCGGGAGTTGAGCGGCTGAAGCTTTAAAGTTATAAGCCGCTACGGGTTCGCCCGTTATAGCGATGATCCTTCGCCAGTATGGCCGAGGATTTCAGAGATGCACCGGTTTTCCGGTGAATCAGGGTGGTACCGCGGAGCCTAATCCGTCCCTGGGGATGGATTAGGCTCTTTTGTGTTCCAGGGCCGTTCGTGGTCCTGACTGAATGCCGGGTAAAAATACCTAATGCAGGAGGATTAAAACAATGGGATTGTCAAAACGTTATAACCCCAGGACGGTTGAACCACGTATCCAGGCGTTCTGGCAGGAAAAAGGTATATTCCATTTTGATATTGAGGACAATGAGCGGCCTGTTTATTCTATTGACACACCGCCGCCCACCGTCTCCGGTCATTTGCACCTGGGCCACGTCTATTCTTATAGCCATACCGACTTTATCGCGCGTTTCTGGCGCATGATGGGTCACAATGTCTTCTACCCGATGGGCTATGATGACAATGGTTTGCCTACCGAGCGGTTAGTCGAGCGTTGGGAAGGAGTTCGGGCCACCGATATAGGCCGTCAGGCGTTTATAGAGCGCTGTTTAGCCGTCAGTGAGGAGGCAGAGAAGGACTATCGGGCATTGTGGGAACGCCTGGGCCTTTCTATTGATTGGCGTTATTCGTACCGTTCTATTGATACCCTGTCCCGTCGTACTTCACAATATTCCTTTCTTGACTTGTATAAGAACGGCTTTGCATACCGTAAAGAAGCCCCAACAATCTGGTGCCCGGAATGTGGAACGGCCATTGCCCAGGCTGAACTTGCCGATTTAGAACGCCAGAGCATTTTCTATAATTTGGCTTTCCGTTTTGAGAATGGCAATATCCTGGAAATTGCCACGACCCGCCCGGAATTGTTGCCGGCATGTGTTGCGGTCTTTGTGCACCCTGATGATGCCCGTTTTAAGGACTTTGTGGGGCAGAAGGTCCAGGTTCCGTTATTTGACCAATGGGTGCCTGTCCTTGAGGACTCCGGTGCCGACCCTGAGAAGGGAACCGGGGCGGTGATGTGTTGTACTTTTGGCGATAATGCGGACGTAGCCTGGTGGTATACCCACCATTTACCTTTGCGCGTTGCCATCGACCGCCGTGGGTTGCTCACTGACCTGGGCGGCGATTTTTCCGGTTTGCCGGTGGCCGAGGCGCGTCAGGCGATTGTCGCGGCCTTGACCGATAAGGGACTACTATTGGGGCAACGGCCAATCCAGCAAACGGTGCGTATTCACGAGCGCTGTGATACACCGGTTGAGTATGTGGTGACTAAACAGTGGTTTATCCGGGTGTTGGACTTTAAGGCCGCTTTATTAGAGGCCGGGAGTAAAGTGAGTTGGCATCCGGCGCATATGGAGACCCGCTTCCGTGAGTGGGTGGAGAACCTCAGTTGGGATTGGTGTATTTCCCGCCAGCGTTACTTTGGCGTGCCTTTCCCGGTGTGGTATTGTGCAGATTGCGGTGCGGTTGTGGTTGCAGACGAAGCCCACCTGCCGGTAGACCCGCAGAGCGATTCCCCGGCTCATCCATGCCCTTCTTGTGGTAGCACGCAGTTCTTGCCGGAAAATGATGTCATGGATACTTGGGCTACTTCGTCGGTCTCCCCCCAGGTTGTGGGGCAGTGGCTTTCTGTCCCCGAACTCTATGCCAAAGTGTACCCCTTCTCGTTGCGTCCCCAGGCCCACGAGATTATTCGCACCTGGGCATTTTACACCATAGTAAAATCCTATCACCATTTTGGATGTGTTCCTTGGTCTGACGCTGCAATCTCTGGCTGGGGCCTGGCCCCTGAAGGCAGCGGCAAAATCAGCAAAAGCCGGGGAGGTGGTCCTATGCCGCCAATGGAGATGATCCAGATTTATTCGGCGGATGCGGTGCGTTATTGGGCTGCCAGTACCGGATTTGGCAAAGATGCGGTCATTAATGAAGAGAAGATACAGGTTGGGGCTAAGCTGGTGACTAAGCTGTGGAACGTCGCCCGCTTCAGCGCCCGCTTCAGCGGCCGCTTCTTCGCGGCTGCTCCCCCCATTACTAAGAAAGTCTCGACTGCGTATGACACAACCGGTCACGGAGATGTTCCTACTTCATCCCTCTCCCCCGCCGACCGTTGGATACTATCCCTTACCCAAACCCTAATCCAGCGTGTTACTGAACTCTTCCAGGCATACGACTACGCTGCTGCTAAAAGCGAGGTTGAAACTTTCTTTTGGCGTGATCTGGCAGATAATTACCTGGAAATGGCGAAGATGCGTCTCTATGATGAAAACGCAGAGAGTGGGCAGGGAGCAAGATTTGTCTTACATCGTATATTGTTCACTATCTTGAAGTTGTTTGCACCTTTCCTTCCCTATGTTACGGAGGAGATTTACCAGGAGTTATTTGCCGATTGGGATGGTGCGGAATCTATCCATTGCTCACACTGGCCTGTTGCAGACCCGGCTTTTATGGATGCTGCTGCAGCAGCATTTGGCGAGGTCTTAATTGATATTGCCACCGCAGTACGACGCTACAAGAGTAGTCAAAATCTCTCCTTGGGCGCAGAAATTCCAAGGTTATACTTAAGTGCGGATACAGTTGAGGAAAGAGAACGGTTATTGAGAGCTATACCGGATATTACCAGCATTACCCGTGCCCAAGATATAGCTGTGGTGGAGACATTTGCCCCAGCGGCTATATTAATTTTGACTGAGGGCCGGGTGCGGGTTGCTATACATGAATAAAGTCTTATCAGAATTTGAGGAGGAATGATGGCTGAATTATCTAAAACTTGGAATCCTAAAGAACATGAACAAGAGCTTTACCACTGGTGGGAGTCCCAGGGATACTTTAAACCCGAGACGCAGATAGAGAAGGGCTTGGCAGATAAGAACGGAGAGAGTTTCTGCATTACGATGCCGCCCCCTAATGTGACCGGTATTTTACACTTGGGCCACGCTATGACGGCGGCCTTGGAAGATCTCATGACCCGCTATTACCGTATGCGTGGTTTGGAGTCCCTCTTCCTGCCGGGTTCTGACCACGCCGGTATCGCTACCCAAAACGTCGTCGAGCGCAAACTTGCCGAAGAAGGAATTTCGCGCCACGAGTTAGGCCGTGAGGCGTTTATTGAACGTGTCTGGCAGTGGAAGGAAAAGACCCATGCCCGGATTACGGACCAGCACCGGCAACTTGGTATTTCTTGTGATTGGGACCGTGAGCGTTTCACCCTGGATGAGGGGTTGAGCCATGCCGTGCGGGTGGCTTTTCATACCCTTTATGAGCGAGACCTTATCTACCGGGGGCCGTATATGGTCAACTGGTGCCCCCGATGTGAGTCCGCCATCTCTGATTTGGAGGTTGAGCCGGAAGAACATGATAGCCATCTCTGGTTTATCCGTTATCCGGTGATTAATGACTCCTGGTCCGGCCCGCAACATCCGTGGGGCAGTGGCCGGTGGGCTGAAGGTGCTACGGAGTTTATTCAGATGGCAACCACGCGCCCGGAGACCATTGTTGGCGATAGCGGCGTGGCCATCAATCCCGAAGATGCACGTTGGGGCCATTTAGCCGGCCATAGGGCAGTCTTGCCGGCAATTGGACGCGAAATCCCGATTGTAGCCGATGAAGCTGTGTTGCCGGAATTCGGCACCGGTGCAGTTAAGGTCACTCCAGCCCATGACCCCACCGACTATGAGATTGGGATGCGTCACAATTTACCGCAGATTGATGTTATGACCAATACAGGTACTATGAATGCTGATGCCGGGCCATATGAGGGCTTGGAGCGCTATGATTGCCGTAAAGCCATTGTGGCGGACTTTGAGAAAGAAGGTTTGTTGGTTCAGATTGAGAATTACCACCATACTGTGGGACATTGTCAACGTTGTCATACCGTCATAGAGCCACGTATCAGTACCCAATGGTTCGTCCGTGCCAAGCCTTTGGCCGAAAAGGCAATGCAAGCTGTTCATTCTGGGGAGATGCGCATTATCCCTGATCGCTTTGAGAAGACCTTCTTCCATTGGATGGAGAATATCCGGGATTGGTGTATCAGCCGTCAGCTCTGGTGGGGACACCGTATCCCGGTGTGGTATTGCCAGGACTGTGACGCTGTGTGGAGTGCTGTTGAAGACCCCTCTACTTGTCCTAAATGTGGCAGTGCTTATATTTACCAAGATGAGGATGTGCTGGATACTTGGTTCTCTTCAGGGTTGTGGCCTTTCTCTACGTTAGGTTGGCCGGACAAAGATGCCCCAGACCTCCAGCGTTTCTTCCCCACCAGTATGCGGGAGACCGGTTATGACATTCTCTTTTTCTGGGTAGCCCGTGAGACCATGCTCTCTATGGAACTTATGGGCCATGCTCCATATTCCACAGTTTATCTGCACGGTCTGATTCGTAATGAGTATGGCAAGAAGATCAGTAAGTCGATGTCTGATGCCTGGCGGTATGACCCGCTCTATATTATTGAGGAGTATGGGACTGATGCCCTGCGCTATACTTTAGCGACTTCTTCCACGCCGGGTAATGATATGAATCTTGACCCGCGCCGTCTGGAAGGGGCGCGTAACTTTGCAAATAAGATTTGGCAGGCGGCGCGTTTTATCCTGATGAACATTGAGGGGGTGGAAGTTTTGCCCCTCAGCGCGATTGCCGATGCGCGTCTTTCATTAGAGGATCGCTGGATTCTCAGCCGTCTGCACCGTTTAACCGGGGATGTGTTTGACCTCATGGAATCTCACCAATATGGTGAGGTCGGGCGTCGTGTCCGGGATTTTCTGTGGGACGAGTTCTGTGATTGGTATATTGAGGCCAGTAAGGTCCGGCTCTATAATGAAGCTGCCGACCGGGATGTACCCCGTGCGGTTTTGCTGAATGTATTGGAGCAGTCCTTGCGGCTTCTACATCCCTTTATGCCTTTTGTTACAGAAGCTCTATGGCAAGCGCTGCCTCAATCTGTAAAATCAGGAGCCGCCTTAATTATCGCTTCCTGGCCAAGGCAAGCGTCCGAGCGATTGGATGATGAAGCCGAAACCCAAATGAACGTCCTTATGGAACTGGTCAGTGGTATCCGTAATGTGCGTGCTGAGTACGATGTCCAGGTGGGTAAGCGGGTTGCTGCCACTGTGGCTGCCGGTGAATATCAGGCATTTCTGTCTGAGAGCCGGGAGGTGTTAATCACATTGGCGCGTTTGGACGCTGAGGCCCTAGAGATTAAGTTTGAAACAGAACCCGTGGCCCAGTCAGCTTCCGTAGTGGTTGGCGATGTGGTCGCCTATTTACCCTTAGCCGGGTTGGTCGATTTGGATGCCGAGCGTGAACGGCTGCAAAAGACACTGGATAACCTGGAAAAACGCATCCAGGGAGTTGAGGGGCGGTTAAATGGCCCCTTTGCTCAGAAAGCACCGGCTCACGTCGTCGAAAAGGAGCGCGAACGTCTGGGGGATATGCAGGTTGAAGCTGCCCAGGTGCGTGAACAGATCGCGCGTTTGAGTAACTAGCCCAAGCTGTGTCGCTGGTAACGGCGTTAGCTAACGCTCGTTTTAAAGCGGTTGACATACCCCGGAGTTCATACTCTGGGGTGTGTTAGTTTGTGTAGTCTGTATGTGGTCTTGGTTGACTGTGGTATAATCTTGGTGGACTTTTTGAGATGGCCTGGGGATGCAGAACTTACATTCCCTGGAGTTTATAAATGACATACTTTTTTCTATTACTGTTTTATCTAGGCGTTATTGGGGGTGCTGTGCTGTTAGTAATCGAGTTAATTCCTCGATTGCACAGCTTGCGTAACCCCCTATCTGCGATTCTACTGACCCTGATGACCTTGGTATGGGTGGGCTTGCCGGCGGAGGGCCGGTGGATGCTCTCTCTCTGGTCTCCTACGGCTGTGATGGGTGGGCAGATTTTGTTGGATATGACCCCGGCGGTGTGGTGGTGTGGTCTGGCTTTGGGATTGGCTTTGAGTGGTGCTGTCTGGGTGGAGGTCGCTAATCGTAGTTCCTCGATGGCCCTTTCTGGGGTGTTGCTGTATGTGGGATTGTTAGCTATCTGGCTGGTGTTAGCCAGCGGGTCACTCCTCACGACCCTGGCCGGTTGGGCCTTCTTTGATTTGCTGTGGGGTGTTTCGGGGATGATGGTTGGTGGAGACGGCCAGCGCGTGACCTTGGCTTTGGGATTGCGTGGGACCGCCTCGCTGTTATTATGGGCTGTCTCTTTATTGTTAGAACAAGAAGGCGCCAGCGTTCTCTGGTGGTTGATGTGGCCTTCTGAACCGGTGCTCACCCTGTTATTAATTGCTGCCTTAATACGGGTTGGCTTCTATCCCTTCCAGATTGTGTTTCCCCAGCATACCGGTACCTCTTCTTCTCTTACCCTTATTCACTTGCTAGGGCCGGCTTTGGGACTATCTTTAATTTATCGTCTTTTGGCCTTACCTGCGGCTGGACCCCTGCCGACTTGGTGTGTTTGGTGGGGCATCGTCTCGGCCATTTTTGGCGGGCTGGCTGCCTGGACTTCTGATGGTCGTCGTTCTCTGCTGGCCGGTGGTTATGGTATATTGACACTCTGTGTAACCAGTGCTTTTCTTGCTGGATCGGCAGATGCGATATTACAGATTCTGGCTATAACTATTGCGGCGGCTTCATTGGTTATATTCTCGCGGGGTTATGACCCCCAGGCAAAAATGTGGTCCTGGCCAGCTTGGATGGCTTTGTTTTTCCTGTTAGGAGTGCCACCATCGCCTGTGGGGACAATGTTTATGACCGCTTTGGATGCCTTATCCTGGGGGGGGCGACTGCTTCTATTCTGTGCCGGGACGTTCATTGGTGCTTCTCTCTTGCGTGGGTTTGTCATACCCGCTAAGGGCCGCTTAACGCCACCGTCTTCGTGGCAGGTTGCCTGTTGGATATGTGGATTATTACTGTTGGTTATCGCCTTGGGCGTTGTCCCGGTTGGGTTTGGTCTCGGTACATTCACGTGGTTAGGGTGGACACTCTGGTTGCTCATAATGGTCGTAGCTGGCGCATTGGCCCATTGGGGACTCGCCTCCCGTGAGTGGCTGCGTAGATTTGAACCTGTGTTAGGGTTGTTAGATTTACAGTGGTTTTATAGCGCGTTGTGGCGTGGTGCCGGCCATGCATTAGGTGTGTTGCGTGTTGGTGCTGAGGTTTTTGAAGGAAGTGGCGCCTTAATGTGGTCCTTCCTCGTCCTGCTCTTAATCGTATTTGTGGTCGTGAATCAATGAGTCCATTTGTCCTTTGGTTAAGTCGGTTATCTTCTTTTGCCTCTATTCCGGCTGTCATGGGTATTTTCCTGACCGGCGCCGGTATATACTTGATTACTGAGTGGCGTATCCGCCTCATTGCACTGATGGGCCAGTATTTCCTGATCGGTATTCTGTTTGTCCGCCTGTTTGAATCCCGTCCGGAGATTGCCTTGCTCAAAATTCTTGTCGGCTGGTTAATCTGTGGCGCTCTCTTCATCAGTGCCCGCATTCGTGATGAAGCGGTAAAAGAAAAAGGCTTACATCTAACCTGGTCTTCAAATCTGCCATTCCGGATTCTTTCCTTGGTTTCCCTGATGACTGCTGCTTATCTGGGAGCACAGCGCTACTCTCTGCCCTTTGTCCCGGCTGATTTAGCCCTGGCCTGTTTTATTCTAGGTGTCCTGGCTTTATTATTTATTGGTACTGAAGAAGATGTTGTTGTGGTAGGCGTTGGTATTTTGAATCTACTCTCTGGGTTGGACATATTCTATTCCGCGCAAGACCCAGGGTTAGTTGTTACAGGATTATTGATTATGGTAAATCTGTCGGTCGGATTGGCTATTTCTTACTTAACCGTGGTTGGAGTTACCGAATGACGATTCCCGGCCCGCTGTTAATCTTAGGGATACCCGCGACTGTGGCGGTTATTTTGCAACTCCTGCGCCGTTGGACGGTGCTATCGGCTTGGCTCTCTGCTTTAACGGCGGCGAGTCTCGGCTTCATGATTGCTTTCTTCCCGCTCTCCGGTGTGGTCTCACTGGGTTCTTTTAATATAGAGATGGGAAGCCCTTTTATTATTCTAGGGCGAGTGCTACTGATTGAGGCGGTTGATCAATTGCCCTTGGGGTTTCTTTTCTTCACGGCGGCTTCTCTTTTTATCCTAGCCTGGCGTTTATTGCCACATTCCAACTTCTTTCCTATCGGCTTGGGGATGACAACTTTGTTAGCCGGGGTGCTCATTGTCGAACAGGTGGTTTTTGCGGCCCTCTTGGTTGAAATGGCTGCCATTCTAGCCGTCTTCCCCTTGCATGAACCGGGGGAAGCTGGTTCCCATATTCAAAGGACTGGCTCACATGCCTTGGGTGGGCTGCGTTATATGGCGTATGCGTCATTGGCTTTGCCAGGGTTAATGGTTACCCAATTGTTATTGGATATGTTTGCTATCTTTCCCAATGACACGGGGCTATTAAATACCGCCGCAGCTCTGTTAATTGTGTCCTTTGCGATTCTCTTAGGGGCCGTCCCTTTCCAGTCGTGGCTCTCTATGGTGGCTGTGGATGGTTCGCCGCCGGTTGTTACTTTCCTCTTCACGGCAAATATTGGTGTTGTATGGTTTATGTTATTGGCTTATCTTGAGTCCTATGCCTGGTTGGGAAAGCTGTCCATTATTGGCCCGCTATTCACTGTTGTTGGGTTATTGATGATGGTTATGGGCGCGTTACTCGCCGCTTCGCATCGTCGTCTGGGACGGCTGGTTGCTTATGCCACATTGGTCGATAATGGCGC
>JAFGKB010000200.1 GCA_016928755.1 Anaerolineae bacterium
ACGATGGGGAGGCCGAACACGACACGACCAAGGCATCCCAGGGAACCGGCTCGGTGAAGGCCACCGTAATCAATGAAGCCGGGGGATACGACTATCCAGGGGTGGAACTACGCATTGCCAGCGGGGACCCACTGAACGACTGGCGTGCCTACGAGAGCTTTATCTACGATGTGTGGCCGGAGGTCAATGCCAGCGCATTGGACCAGGCCCCTGACCTGTATTCCTTTAAGCTCTATAACACCAACGGGTGTGATAACAGCAATATCACCCAGGGCGGCCCACCGCTGGCCCTTGACCAATGGAACTATGCCAGCGTTTCCCTGAACCCCTTCCATACTTGTACGACTCCTAACTTCGATAATATCACCCGGATGGAGTTCCACACCCGCGATAATGAGACGGTCAACGGGAACAGCGGTCTCTGGGATGATGGGGACGAACTCATCCTCTGGTTTGATAATGTGCGCTTGGTGGATCAGGATAACGGCACATTGAAATGGGAGGCTGGCGGCAGTACAACGACATATTATGTCTATTTCGACACGCTGGACCACGAAGGACACCCCCTCCCCACCCTTGCCGAGTTAGGGGCAAGCACTATAACAGGCACACCAGAAACCGCCGAAGCCGGGGGCTACTACCACCAAGTCACCGGAGCCAATACCGGGGGTTTAAGCATCTGGGCGGCCCCGGCCATCGAGAAGATTCTCAAGACCGATGCCGTGCCGGTGGCGGAAGCTCCCCTGCGCATCTATGCTGCAAAAGATGAATTTGAACCCTTCCAACTGGTGGTGAACGCACCGGCAGACCAACAATTGGCCGTCAATATTACCGATTTTAAGAAAGGGGGTGATATTATCACGGCCACCAATGTCACACTGCACCGGGTAGATTATGTAACCCTCACCCGGCTCAGCGATGACTTCGGACGACTTGGGGAGTGGCCCGATCCCCTGTATCCTGTCGCAATGGGAGGCAATGTCACTTTTCCCGCCAAGGCCAACCAGCCGCTCTGGTTCACAGTCCACGTGCCCCGCGATGCACAGCCGGGCAGCTACCAGGCTACAGTAAGCATCGGCAGTGCCACCATCCCGGTCGAACTTGAGGTGTGGGACTTTGCCCTGCCGGAAGAGATTCACCTGGCCGGGGAATGGGGCTTCGGATGGAGTCAGATGGTGGAGACCTACAAGGGAACCAGCGGCGGAAGTGTACAATCCTGTTATTGGGATCTGGTGGACAGTCTCTACGAGGATTTCGCCGGCCACCGGCTCACGCCCAAAGGTGTGGGTTGGCCCGCCGGGTTGAACTACCCCGGAGGCGTAGAATATGATTGTAACGGCAATCTTGACCCCGATGCCTGGAACGATTGGGATTTTCACACTATCGCGGAGAAGTACCTGCAGGGCACAGAATTGGATAATCATAGCGGGTTCCCGAACTTTTTAATCAAGGGACCGAGCCAAAATGCAGCGACGGAAAGCCGCCCATCATCCTTCTGTAGTGTCAGCCGGGGCACCGAGCCACCGGGCAACACAGATTACAACACCAAATGGTTTCAGTACTGGGACGCAATCGGCGATTATCTAAGCGAGAACCCTGATTATGAGCAGAAGGGTTACTACCACATCGTCAACGAACCCCAGACCTTCGCAGATTACGACATTGTGGCCTACCTGGCCCAGGAGACGAAGAAGGCGGCATCCAATGTGCGTATCCTGGTCAGTGAGCAGGTAGAACCCGGCATTTATGCTAACAGCACATATCCAGATGCGAAGATCGACATCTGGATGCCGACCATTAGCAACTACCAGGTAGAGAAAGCCCACGACCGCCAAGTTAACCACAACGAAGAGGTCTGGTGGTATTTCCTGTACGGCGACCGCCCCCCACTCCCGAACCCGACGGTTATCGACCGTACCGGCATCGAGGCACGTATCACCCCTTGGCTGGCCTGGATGGAACGGGTCGAAGGGCTGGTGTACTACTCCATCACGGCGGCCAATTGGGAAGATAGCCCGTGGGATGAACCGTGGCTGCGGGATGCCAATGGCGACGGCTTTATGCTCTACCCGCCCAAGGATGGCACTATCGCCTTTGATGCCTGTGATACCCAGAGCAATCGTCTGGTACCCTCCATTCGTTGGGAACTACTGCGGGAAGGGATGGAGGATTATGAGTATCTCTGGGTACTCAATGAGGGAGAGCCACAAATCGGAGAGACTAACGAAGCCGATACCTTAGCCCAACAATTTATCAATTCCCGCACCAGCTTCAGCCGGGTCCCCACCGATTTATACGCCGCCCGCGCTGCCATTGCCCAGGCCATAAGCGGCCCGGTTACAACCACGCCCCCCTCTACAGTCACCTTAAGCGGGCCAACGACCGGCTATGCCAACACGTTCTACACCTTTACCGCTACCATTAACCCGACAGCGACCACGCCGCTAACCGTAACCTGGTCAATCCCAGAGCTAAATGAAAGCTGGACCCACACGCCGGAAGGATTAATGGATACGTTTAGTACCCTATGGAAGGGCCAATCAGGATTTTTCACCGTCACCGTCACCGCTGAAAATTCAGCCGGAGAAGCCTCCGCAAACCAGATTATCCACATAAAATATGGGGAGTGTATCACGGTCAGCCCAACCCTATCTGGGACATTGATCTATAGCGATACCGCCGGAGGTTATCCCGGCCCGGCGACTATCTATGTGCCGGTGGGTGCAGCCCGCACCGAGAGCGAAATCTGCTATATCCCTTTAAACAACTACCACGAACCCTGGTCAGATACCATCTACCTTATCGGGCCGCACTTTGCACTCTATGTCATTGAGAATAACGATACATATACCCACTATACCCCAATAGCTCCTATTACACTGACAATGGCCTATGAAGATGAAAAACTAGTCAGTACCGACGAATCCAAACTACGGATCTACTTTGCCTCAATGGATACCATAAACATAATGGGGCCGGATGCCGCTAATGCCTGCTATCTGCGCGACCACGGCGGCACTATAACCGGCACCCCGGAGCAGCTAGAGGCTTATTACACCCGCGAACCGGAACAAAACCGGCTATCGGTACAACTATGCGAACTCTACAAATTTGCACTGGTCAGTGTAAGCGATATGAAGTATGCGGCTTATTTGCCGGTGATTATGAAACAGGGAGTTACCCGTAGCAAGTGATAATAGTAATGAATAAAACACCTAAAGGTGCAACGCACTTAAGAAAGTGCAATGCACCTAAAGAGGTAGCACCTAGTTATAACAAGGAGATTAAGAATATGACACTCACGACACATGGCATCCCACCAGAGCCAAACCTATATCAAGAGCCGGACAAGCTACTCCAGGCCCTTGTCCGATTCGACACCAGCAACCCGCCCGGTCAGGAGGCCGGATGTATCACCTACATCGACCAACTGCTCACCAAGGCCGGTTTCGAGACCACCATCCTGGCCAAAGACCCGGAACGGCCCAACCTAATTGCACGTCTTAAGGGAACGGGTAACGCTCCACCCCTCTTGCTCTACGGCCATGTCGATGTAGTCCCCACCACTAAGCAGACTTGGACACATCCACCCTTTGAGGCTCAAATTGTGGATGGCTATATCTGGGGACGGGGAACCCTGGACATGAAGGGTGGCGTGGCGATGATGCTCGCGGCCCTGCTCCGCGCTAAAGCGGAAGGGCTTACGCCGGCCGGCGATATCGTGTTTACGGCCCTCAGTGACGAGGAAGCCGGTGGCGATTACGGGGCCAAGTACCTGGTAGAGCACTATCCCGAACACTTTGAAGGCATCCGCTACGCACTCGGCGAGTTTGGCGGTGCGACAATGTACATCGGGGATAAAACCTTCTACCCCATTCAGATTGCCGAGAAACAGGTCTGCTGGCTCAAGGCCACATTGCGGGGACCGGGGGGACATGGCTCACGGGTTATACGCGGCGGCACAATGGCAAAGCTAGGTCGCTTTCTACAACTGATGGATCAGAATACACTCCCGATCCATGTTACACCATCAGCCCGCCAGATGATCGGCACAATGGCCGCCGGGTTACCCTTCCCCACAGGCTTCCTGCTCAAGCAACTCCTGAATCCGGGATTGGCGAATAGCGTCCTGAAGTTGATGGGCGAGCAAGCCGCCACTTTTGAGCCGATGCTGCGTAATACCGTGAATGCCACTATCGTGAGCGGAGGGGAGAAGGTCAATGTTATACCCAGTGAGATTGTCCTGGAGATGGATGGTCGTTTGCTGCCGGGGTATACGCCGGATGATATGCAGGCCGAGATTCACGCCATTGTAGGCGATATGGTGGAACTTGAGGTATTGCGCCACGATCCGTACCCTGCCGAACCGGATATGGGATTATTCGATACCCTGGGAGATGTCTTACGCGACCTCGACCCAGAAGGGGTTCCACTGCCAATGCTTCTGCCCGCGGTCACCGATGGCCGGTTCTTCGCCCGTCTTGGCATCCAGACTTATGGCTTCACCCCGATGAAACTCCCCAAGGATTTCAAGTATTTTGAAGCGATACATGCCGCCGATGAGCGGGTTCCCGTCAAAGCCGTTGAATTTGGCGCAGACGCTATCTATAAAGTTCTACAGCGATATGGACAATGAGCACAACAACCAAAAACAATTACCAGATAGACAGATTAGGCGATAAACGCAAAGATACGGAGTGGCTGGCAACCAAGTTGCAAGACCCGGCCACACACATTATCCCCCTGTGGAAGATGCTGAACCTTTTCACCACCGGTGAAGTGCCACACCCGGTACTGTTAACCTGGCAGGATTTAGCCTTAGACCCTATCGCCTCCCAACAAGATATCATCCTGTTGGGAAAAACAGGGAATCAGATTTATTTTACGGTGAATCTCCCAGACGGCGGGGACATGCCACCCTTACAGGACTGGGGCCAGTTCCAGGATTTACGCGAGGTGCGGTTAACCCTGAATTTCCAAGAGCAGGCATTGCTGGCCTACGCCAAAGCCATCGTCTACTGGCACCGGCAAACCCGCTTTTGTGGTTACTGCGGGAGTCCGACCGAAAGCCAGTGGAACGGCCACCTGCGGGTATGTACCAATCCAGAATGCGGAGCTAAACACTTCCCCCGCACCGACCCGGCAATTATCGTGTTAGTCCAACATCAAGATAAATGCTTGCTGGGCCGGCAGGCAACCTGGCAGGCAGGCCGTTATTCTACGCTGGCCGGCTTTGTGGAACCGGGGGAGAGTTTTGAAGAAGCAGTAGCCCGTGAGGTTTACGAGGAATCCGGGGTGCGGGTCAAGGATGTGGTCTATAAGTCTTCGCAGCCCTGGCCCTTCCCCCAATCCGTGATGGTGGGGTTCCACGCCCAGGCCACGAGCACCGAGGTCCATCTCAATGACGGGGAACTTGAAGGAGCACGGTGGTTCTCAAGGGAAGAGATCCAGACCGGCATAGAGCAGGGGACACTGACGCTTTCCCCCCCCATAGCCATATCCTACCGCCTGATTGAGAGCTGGTTTGATGTGGGGAGTGAAGTGCCGTTGGCGGAGATTAGGAGGCGTTAGAGGTCTAGCTCACAAGAACACAATACCAGTCCGAAAACCCATATTAGTTTTCGGACTGTTGTTGTGTGGTTATCCAAGATCATCTAGTGACTCTATAGGTGACCTATAACCCAAAACTATCATTTGCTTTAATGCTTCATCTTAAGGCAAAATTGGACATAACAGTGTTGTCAAGTACGAGACACATTTTAAGCTTCTTGTTCACGCTTAGATTCTCTTAGCCCCTGCCGCCACACCCTCAAAGCATCTACTTCTGCTTGAGCATCAGCTTTATCCACGGGACCAAGATGCAGCGGAATACCCTTTTCCAAGAAGAGCTTACGTAGTTCCAACGTGTGCAGATTCAACAGGGATGCCGCACGTGCCATACTGATTTCCTCATCTAGGTAAGCACTAACAACAATAGACCACCGCAGCTCCTTATCTTCATCCAGGAGACGTTGTAGTGCGCGTTGCACCAAAGCAGGCCGCGCTCGTTGAAGCTTCACCAACTGCTCCAATGGACAACGATCAGTTAACTCTATGGATGACATACTTCACAAAGAGCTTGTCTCTCCTCATCAGAGAGGAACGCGATGGTCAAGGCGTTGCGTTGTGCCTGGTGAATTTGTTCCGGCGTGAGGCCGGCTGCGGGAGCTGCGACATTGTACTCGTAAGGGAGGTCAATGTCGCTGATGCCAGGGTCGTCGGTGTTAATCGTCGCCAGCAGGCCGTGCTCCAGGAAGATGCGCAATGGATGGTGAGCGTAATCCGGCACAGTGCTGGTCTGCACATTGCTGGTCATACTAGACTCCACACCGATCTGATGGGCGGCCATATAGTCCAACAACTCAGGGTCTTCGACGGCATACACGGCATGGCCAATGCGGGAAGCTCCAAGCTCACGGATAGCTTGCCAGACACTATGGGGGCCGTCGGCTTCACCGGCATGGACCGTAATCCCCCACCCGGCATCGCGGGCCTGCCGGAAGTGCGCGGCGAATTGCTCGCCGGGCCAGTTGGCCTCATCCCCGGCCAGATCCAAGGCGGCCAGACTGTCACTGTAGTGCAACAAGGCACTGAGTTCCTTCCAGGCAGCATCAGGCCCATAAGTGCGGCTGATGATACCGATAAGGTTAACCTGGACACCGAAATCCCTGGTACCGGCTTGCACACCCTCGGCAACCGCCTCGACCACACCTTCCGGCGTCAATTGGTGTTTCTCGGCCATAAACCAGGGGCTAAAGCGCAATTCCACGTAATCTATGCCCTCTTGCATCGCGTCTTCCACATTCTCATACGCAATGCGCCGGCAGGCATCATAATCCACCAATACCGCCGTCATCCATTCAAACTTGGCGATAAACGCCATCAAGCCGGGCTGTGGCGCAGAGACCTGCACATAGGGCCGCAATTCTTCCACGGTCCACGCCGGGAGCTGGATATTATGTTGGCGGCCCAAATCCAGGATGGTGGTTAAACGCACATTGCCATCCAGATGGCGATGCAAATCTATCAAAGGGAACTTTCTATCAATGTAATCCACAGGCATCACACACTCACCTCGAATAAACGTTAGTGTCCTCAATTATATTCCTCATTGGGAAAGAGGAAAGCGAAGATTCCCAAACAAAACGTGCAACTTTTAAAAGTTTATGGTAAAATAACCTATATGGAACCTAAAGAAATCGTCGAGCATTTAAAGCATATTCCTTTATTTAAAAATCTGACGGATAAGCGTGGGGAACTAGAACTCTACCATATGGTTGAGGAACATATTGTCCACGAGGTTTCCCATGATATAGGGGAGTGGCTATTCAACCAAGGTAAACAGTCTACCCAATTATACATGATCCTCGAAGGTAAGTTACGCCTGACCCGTGTAAACCGTGAAGGAGTTCAGAACTACCTCAAAGACGTAGGGCCAGGTGATGTGTTCGGGGAGACGGGGTTACTGTTGGGAGATGTCCATGACGCTACAGCAGAAGTCATCGAACCGGCTCGAGTACTCTACTTAGAGCAAGCAGAGTTTGCCGAGTTCTTAGATAAACATGAATACACGCGCAAACACTTAAAAATAAGCCCGCATCTGGCGCGCCGCAAAGATGTTCAACGTTATGACTGGATGCGCGAAGATGAATGGGTTGTCTTTGCTGCAAAACGTCATTGGGCTTATCTGTTACGGAAAACAGGTCCCCCACTCCTCTTACTTATCATTTTTCTTCCCCTGCTTTACCTGCTGGCCGACTCCGAGATACCGGCCAAAGGTGTATTTAGTGTTATCCTGGGCTTATACCTAATGATGCTAACGGGACTCATCATCTACCAATATTACAATTGGAAAGACGACCTCTTTGTGATGACGACACAACGCATTGTACACATTGAGCGTATGTGGCCCTTAAAGCAAAGCTTTGAAGAGAGCACATTAAACAACATCCAGGATATCTATGAATTGCGGCCTAATTTCGCGGCCAATGTCCTAAATTTCGGGGACTTGATCCTTCAAACTGCGGGGGAGACCGTACAGATTGATATGCTAGGGGTTCCGGCTCCTGACAAGCTGCGGGAACTGATCTTCAGGGAAATCGAGCGTTATCGTGCTTTAGATGTCCTGCGCAGCCGTGGCAGTATCAAAGGCGATTTAGTACGCCGGCTGAACCTGGAACCACCGCCCACGACGGCAGAAGAGGAAACCTCAAAAACAGAAAGGGCTTCTATAATAACCTTGGCCTTACACTCTCTCCTGGATTATTTCTTCCCCTCTTCCTGGATCGTGGCAAAAGACGAAAGTACCATTATATGGCGGCGTTATTGGGCACCGGGATTCATCCATTATCTGAAATTCCTCGTCCCGCTGATTATCATCACCATCGGAGGGGTACTATATCTCAACGCAATATGGGAAAGTGCTAATTTCAACTGGATATTGGGAGTCTGGTTAATAATCGAAGCCGGGTTATTTGGTGCATCACTGTGGTTCCTGGAGGATTGGCGTAACGATTACTACCAAGTCACAAAAAACCGCAT
>JAFGKB010000201.1 GCA_016928755.1 Anaerolineae bacterium
AGATTGTTTCTCTTGCATCTCCCAAAAAGCCCCATTCATGGGGCGTGGCTTAGTAGCCCTGGGATTTATCCCTGGGCGGATTGGCTTTTGGGGCTTTACACCCTGAGAAAATTGTTTGACAAAAGTATGGTGCGTGGTATACTGTGACCCGCGAGGAGATGGGTGAAACCCCCTCTTGGTTTAAGGAGGGATGGCCGAGTGGACGAAGGCGACGGTCTTGAAAACCGTTGTGGCTGCAAGGTCACCGTGGGTTCGAATCCCACTCCCTCCGCTGATAATTTAACATGTGATTTTGTGGGGAGGTGCCGGAGTGGTTGAACGGGGCTGCCTGCTAAGCAGTTAGGGGGTGTTTAGCTCCCTCCAGGGTTCGAATCCCTGCCTCTCCGCCTGATAGTAAAGATGCCCCCGTGGCTCAATTGGATAGAGCGTTTGGTTGCGGACCAAAAGGTTTCAGGTTCAAATCCTGACGGGGGTACTGGAGGAGATAATTCTACCTCCATTAACATAATAGGGTCATAAATTATTTATCAAGCCCCCGTGGCTCAATTGGATAGAGCGTTTGGTTGCGGACCAAAAGGTTTCAGGTTCAAATCCTGACGGGGGTATTGAAAGATGAAATATCTTTCGACAGAATAGGCAATAAGACATATATAATGCACATTGTGCGGTGGGGCTACTTCTTAAGTAGCCCCATTTTTTTTATTTTCGGGGAAAGGTAACTCTTTTGCCCTGCAACTGAAACGCTTCTAACGCTTGCCCTCTGTCGATTCTCAAGTATATTTGATTTTAAGGAGGTTATAATGGCTAAGAAGAATAGATTGTTTAAGAGTAAAGAATATCGTGATCTCCATAGTGTCGCTGATTTTTTGCGTCAACTTGCGGATAAACTAGAGAATAATGAATTGACTATTCAACATGGTGCAGAATCCTTCGAAATAATCCTTCCTGAGCGTGTTTTGATGGGAGTTAAATTAGTTGAAAAGCCTAAAAAATACAAAACTCAGCATACGCTGCAGATTCGGCTTAAGTGGACTGATGGTGATGCTAAAGGCGGTACCTTAACCCTGGTTTAGGGTATACCGTATTATTTTTTTAAGATGCTTTAAGTTGATATCCTGGTTGGAGTAAGCTATGACCGTAAATGAAGCACAGCTTGGCGTAATAATAAATGAATCTCATCAAGAAAACAAAATCTTGAAAACTCTTCTTGAGTTAACGTCAGATTTTACTTATTCTTTTGGTGTAAATGTTGATGGTACGTTAGTTGCAGAGTGGGGAGCGGGTGCTTTTGTTGAAGTTTTTGGTCAGAACTTAAAAGAGGGCATGCGGATAGATTTTTCGGCATTTATTTATCCAGAAGATACGCCCATCGTTGAGCAACGGCTTGTGAAATTGTTGGCTAATCAAGAGGATGTTAGTGAATATCGTATCCGGTCTGTGGGTGGTGCAGTTCGCTGGTTCCAGGATCGTAGCTACCCAATCTGGAGCGCTGAACTTAAACGTGTAGTGCGTATTCTTGGTGCATCACGGGATATTACAGCTTACAAAGAGACATTAGATACATTGGTACACCGTGAACAGGAGTTGCGTGCTTTTATCCAGGCTATGCCGGATTTAGCTTTTATCTTGGATGAAGATGGCCGTTACTGCGAAGTCTTATCCTCTAATGGAGAACTTCTCTATCAGCCCCGTGAATCTCTACAAGGTTTATTAATGCGCAATGTTCTCCCTCAACCTCTGGCGGACCGGGCCTTGGAGGTTGTCCGTGAGACACTTATCTCAGGAATGTCCCAGGTTTTTGAATATAAATTGGATGTTCCTATTGGGCAACGGTGGTTTGAAGGCCGAACCGCACTTCTTTACAAGAATGAACATGCTCAGGGGCATGTCGTATGGATTTCTCGCGATATCACGGCACGTAAATTAGCTGAGCAAGACTTGCAACAGTTATTGGTTTCTGAGCGTGAGCAGCGACTCCAAGCTGAGGCACTGGCCGAAGTGGCATTAACACTTACCGCAAAGATTAGCCATGAGGGCGTGTTGAATGAAATCTTGAGACAAGCCCGTCGTCTGGTCCCGTGTAGTGCGATCAATATTATGTTGTTAGAGGGTCATGATTTGCATATTGCTCATTCGCAAGGCTATGATGAATTTGGAAGTAAAGATTTTCTTCTGTCCTTAGGACGGTCTGTGAAGAATTTCCCCCTTGATGCCGAAGCCTTGAATACCCAGAAACCGGTTGTAGTGCGTGATACATGGCAGGAACCTCGCTGGGTTGTCTTTGCCCAGACGGCCTGGATTCGTTCATGTTTGATTGTGCCCATTTACTTACGCGAGCGTAAATTGGGCGTATTGCGCCTGGATAGTGAAGAGCCAGGACAGTTTTCCAAGACGGATGGTCAGCGACTACAGCCTTTGGCGTGTGCTGCCGCTATTGCTATTGAGAACGCCCGCCTTTATGAGCTTGAGCAACAACGTGCTGCGGAACTGTCTCAGGCATTGGCGCAACAACGGGAACTGGATTCACTAAAGAGTCAATTTATTCAGAACGTTTCCCATGAGTTGCGCACTCCCCTGGCTATTGCGTGGGGTTATGCTCAGTTATTACAAAAAGGCGATATGGGAGATTTGCAGACCGGCCAACAGAAGGCTATGGATGCTGTCACGCGGCATCTAAAAGTCCTGAGTAAATTGGTAGATGATATTAACGCCTTCTTGGAGTTGGATACCCGGCAGCCGCAACGCCAATTGGTCAATGTTTCTGATATTGTGCGTACTTTAGTCGCGGGTGTTCAGCCAGAGGCTAATGCATCCAATATAACTATAAGCGTCTATATCGATCCGAATTTGCCCCTTATGATGGGTGATGCGCCACAACTGCAACGGGTTGTGGATAATTTATTAAGCAATGCTTGCAAATTCACCGAAAAAGGTGGCCGGGTTTCCATTAGTCTCGAACAACAAGACCATAAGTTGGTTTTAACAGTTGCTGATACCGGGATTGGTATTCCTGCTGAACAATTAAGCCGTATCTTTGACCGTTTCTACCAGGTAGATGGCAGCGCAACAAGACGTTTTGGCGGAACCGGACTTGGCCTGGCCCTGGTCAAGGAAATTGTAGAAGCTCATGATGGAACGGTGACTGTTGAAAGCCAACTTGGCGAAGGCAGTACCTTTGTCGTATATTTGCCTTTAGATGCCATGATGGCGAATCTGTGATACTTTCCTAACGAGTTTCTCGTAGTAGTTGACGTAAAACGTGAGGTATGATAGGTGCAGGGTTACCCCTATCATACCTCACGTTTTGTGTTTATTCTACCAGGGCGATAACTTCAATCTCGACAAGTCCCCCCAGGGGCAATGCTGCCACTTGCACCGTAGAACGTGCTGGAGGTGCTCCTTTAAAGTGCGCCCCATAGATAGTATTGACGGTCTTAAACTCCCCAAGGTCTGTCATGAAGATGGTCGTTTTTATAATCCTATCAATACTACTTCCCGCTTCCTCTAAAATAGCCTGGATGTTGTCCATAGCTTGTTGTGCCTGGCTGGCCACATCGTCACCGGCAAACTTACCGGTTCGGGGGTCTATTCCCAATTGTCCGGCTGTGAAGATTAAACCCTTCGCCTTAATGGCTTGTGAGTAAGGTCCTACTGCTGCCGGGGCATGGGGTGTTGCAATTACAGTTTTCATTACAGATGCGCTCCTTTGTTAAGAGATTTGACAGTTATGGTTTTAGCACTCCCTATTAAATCGTCAAGCCCTGTCAGGCAATACTTAAGTCCTTGGTGATTTTGGTGTTACTTGCACCCTATAAGGATAAGCTGTGTGGCCCAGGCTAGTCCTATAGTTTTTAGGCGTTCGCGTAATGCCTCTCCCTGTGTTTCTAACTCTGGGTAGTGGGGTAGTTTCTTAGCGCGTTCCAGGTAGAGATTGATGACCAGATTTAGTTCCTCTTGCAATGCCTTATCGAAAGGATCGTGGTCTTGAGCGACATATTCATAAGATTGTCGGTTGCTCAAATTGAGAACTTTTGCCAAATCCATAATTTCTTCACGTGTCAGTGTCTTATAATGCGGAATTCCTAAACTGCGATCAATCTCTGCCCACCAGTGATGTAATTTTACATGGGTGAGTTGTGCATCTGTCTGGCCGTCCCGTACCATTTCACTAATGATACAATGCCCCCCGGGTCTCAGCACCCGGTACATTTCCCGGAGCACTTCTTCCGGGTTATCAAGATGGTGTAGCGAGTTGTTGATGTTCACAACATCAAATGTAGCGATAGAAAACCCTAACCTTGCGGCATCCATTCTCGCAAATTGTAAATTCGGTTTATCAACATAAGCCTTCGCTGCCTCTAATACGCGGGGGCCATTATCAATACCGATGCCTTTAGGTTGGCTTGCCATAGTTTCTACCAACCAGGCCAGGGACCCTCCTTTGCCGGTTGCTATATCAAGAATTCTCTTGCCGGGGATTTCCTTAAAAACTTGGTCTATGTTATCTGTCATAGGTTTATCCTTCTCTGAGTGGTTCTGAAATAGGGAAGTGCTTTTTTACACACCGTCAGCTTCCGGGTAAGTTGCTACCTGAGGAAGTACAATAATCTAAACTGGGATTTGTGGCTATTGCCAGATGGGACTTATCGGCCCAACGTGGCTCCTGGACCCACCATTGCATCAATAACAGCCCCAATAGATTTGATACGGCACTAGCAGCGAAGAGCAGTTCATAACTCTGTGTTGCCAATATGGCACCGACCAGCGGGGCCGTGCCGCCGGCTATTCCGGTTACTGTATTGGCTAACCCCGTGTAGGTGGGACGGCGTTCGGATTGGCAGAATTCCATAACGACCAGGATACCTGATGTAATGAGCGCGCCATAACTTATGCCTATACAGATAAAGGTTGCATAATACCATAGCGGGTTAGGTGCTATCCAGGCGATAGTAAAACTCAGAGTCGCACCTAACGCACCACATACTATAGATAGTTTGTGTCCTAAGCGGTCGGCGAGAAAACCGGCAAGTAAGTTTCCTGCCGTTTGTCCTATGAGTAACATACTGGTATAAACGCCCACCGTACTATCTGGAATGTGCCAGCGGTTTAACGCGGCTACAGTAAGAAAACCACTGCCCATTTCACCGAAGGCGATAAGCGTGCGGGCAACTAAAAAACGGCGGAAGTTATGGTCTTGTTTTAAAATAGCCGGCAGTGTGCCCCAAAATTCCCGGTTGCTCTGTGGTGGTTTATTTATAGGTATCAGTGGTTCCCTGGTAAGTCCTAAAAAGATCCAACTTATTGTGATAAAAATGGCTGCCAATCCGAAATTGTAGACGAAGTTGGTTGGAAATGGCACGGCGTTCAATATCTGGATGCTCAAAGCCGCGCCGATGATACCCACCCCCGTTCCGAAGAAATTGGTCACGCCAAAGAACCGTCCCCTTCGTTCGACGGGGAAACAACGCGCAATTAAATCTTGCCAGGCTGTGGCGATGATACCTGCCCCTAGCTTGTGCCATGCAAAAGCTAACAGAAAAAGGGTCACTATGACTTGCGGATTATATCGGCTGGCCAGCACTGCAATAAGCACCATTGCCCATATCGGTAAACGCTCCAGGAAGAAACCGATATTGTACACTATGGGTTTTTTCCTGGGGAGTTGTTCGACAAAGTTCGCCGTAAAGAGTTGTGGCAACGACCATCCTGCCTGGGCCAATACGGCCAGAAGTCCTATCGCTAAGGGGCCGGCATCTAATTTATTAAGGAAGAGTGGGAGTAAGGTGCTGGTGGATGCGAAGCTTGAACCAAACCAGAAGTTTATGCCATCTAATAGACTAACCCAATAGTTCCACTTATAATTATGTTGGATATTCGCTGCGATCTGCCCCTTTTTTTGTGGGGGGATAGGTTTATCCGCTTGTACGAGCCGGCGTAAAACACACTTTAGTTTCCCATCTCCCTGTAAAAGATGGGGAAGGTTATTAAATTCATTCTCGGTCATCGACGTTCCTTAAAAATGTAAATTTGCTCCTCTAAGTTGTAGTTCTATCTTTTGGTCCGCTCTAAGCCCCCGTCCTCGGGGGCGTTGGTGCGGGAGTGAAACTCACCCTTGTTCCTCACTGCATTTTACCTGATTATCGTCTCATGGTAAAATGGATTTGGCAGGTAAATTCTGCCAGGGTTCAAGTTAGTTTCATAAACATCCCTTTACGCGCTTGCTGATAGGAAACTAACGGGTAAGGTCTCTAAACCCTGTAAAAATCCTGGTAGAGTTCAAGTTAGTTTCATGGACATACCTTTATATGTTTGGCGCTGAGAAGCTAACTAGCAAGGTCTCTGAACCTTGCCAAAATCCTGACTATTTAGCGGTTTGAGTTAGGTAAATGACAGAAAATACTAAGGTAATTGTTGATGATATTGATGCACTGTTGCACGTTATGCCAAAGGATCTTAAGGATGCCCTTGTTGATGCGGGCCACCGGGATGATTTGTTAGAGGTGATCTTAGATTTGGGTCGGGTCCCTACTGCCCGGTATGTGGATGGCGAGATAATACTGCGCAAACAAGAAGTTAAGCGTAAGGAAATTAAACACGTTGTAGAAAATATTGGGTTGTTTGATGCCGATAATCGTTCTGGAATTACCCGGACGCTGCATCGTATCGCTGCAATTCGTAATCGTGAAGGCGATATTGTGGGGCTGACATGTCGTGTGGGGCGGGCTGTTTATGGTACTATCAGGATTATTGAGGATTTGGTCGAATCCGGTGGTAGTATTCTCTTGCTCGGGCCGCCGGGTGTAGGCAAGACCACGATGCTGCGTGAGGCTGCCCGCGTCTTGGCTGAGAAAAAGCGGGTTGTAATTGTTGATACATCTAATGAGATTGGCGGTGATGGCGATATCCCTCATCCTGCAGTTGGACGGGCACGCCGTATGCAAGTCGCAGTCCCCAATTTGCAACATGAGGTCATGATCGAGGCGGTGGAAAATCATAATCCAGAGGTCATTGTTATTGATGAGATCGGTCGTGAATTGGAGGCACTGGCTGCCCGTACGATTGCCGAGCGTGGTGTGCAGCTCATAGCAACTGCTCATGGCCGAACCCTTGATAACTTGCTGCTAAATCCTACCTTATCAGACCTGGTGGGGGGGATTGAGAGTGTAACTTTGTCCGATGAAGAGGCCCGTCGTCGAGGAACGCAGAAGACAGTACTGGAACGCCGTGCTCCACCTACTTTCGATATTTTGATAGAAATGGTAGACCGGCAACGTTTAATGGTCCACGATAATGTCGCTACGGCCGTCGATGCTTTGTTGCGTGGTAAACCGGTACCGGCTGAGTTGCGTGAGGTTAACGCCGCCGGTAAGATAGAAAAAGATAAGGTAATTCCCGCCGGTATGGAATCTCGTAATGGTAATGGGGTTGGGCAACCTATGCGTTATGAGCCTTTTGATGCTGATGCCGCGCTCTATAATTCCAAGCGCAAACGCCGTAAGCTGCGTCCGGCTAAGGTCTATCCTTTTGGTGTGGCCCGTAACCGGCTTATGAGTGCTGCTAAATCATTGCAGGTGCCGTTGACTATGGTGGATTCATTGGGTGAAGCAGATGTGCTGGTCACTACAAAGCACTTCTACCGGCGCAAGCCCCGGGTTGTTACCGATGCGGAACGCAGAGGTACCTCTATTTATGTATTGCGGGCGAATACTGTTGCTCAGATGGAGTCTTTCTTAGCTGAATTTTTCCAGCTTTCCGAGGCTGAGGATGATGCAATGGGCCGCGCCGTCTGTGAGACAGAAGAAGCTATCAGCCGTATCTTGAAAGGCGCCGGTTCTGTTGAATTGGCCCCCCAACAAGCGTTTATTCGCCGTCAGCAGCATCAAATGGCGAGCGCGGCTAACCTGGCCTCTCAATCTACAGGCAAGGACCCTGACCGTAGAGTGCGGATTTATCAACCGGATGAGGATGAGATATAAATAATGTCTCAAGGTGCGTTGATTACTTTTGAAGGGCCTGATGGTGGGGGGAAGACAACTCAAATGGGCCTCCTCGTTCCTTGGTTGCAGTCTCAAGGTTATGCGGTCTTGGCTACCCGGGAACCGGGTGGGACTTCCATTGGGGAGAGTATCCGTGATCTAGTCCATGATTGTGCTCATACTGAGATGACCTCGGTGGCGGAGATATTGCTTTATTCTGCTTCCCGGGCGCAACTTGTCGGTGAGGTCTTACGCCCGGCTGTGGTGACGGGTAGCCTTGTGCTCTGTGACCGTTATTTTGATAGCACGTATGCTTATCAAGGATATGGTCGTGGTTTGTCTTTAGAGATGCTCCGGATGGTAACCGGTTTCGCAACCGGGGGGCTTGTCCCCGACCTAACCCTCTTTTTTGATGTTCCCCCTGCTGTGGGATTGTCGCGCCGACAGTGTAGTGGCGAGGCATTGAACCGGCTTGACCGGGAGGCTTTGGACTTCCACCGTCGTGTACGTGAGGGATATCTTGAATTGGTGGCTGAAGAGCCGGAACGGTGGCGTGTAATTGACGCCACAGCTTCTGTCGCGGTGGTACAAGATTCTGTGCGGGCTGTGCTTTCCAATTGGTTGCTGCTTAGACGTAATTAAAATAAGGAGATAGGATTAGCGTTATGGAGAAAGAACCTACGTTACTAGAATGTGCTCATAGTATTATCGAAGCTGTTCCTCGTCTTTCTCGTCTGATGCGTCAGGATTTACGCATCCATAGCGCTGGATTGTTCACAGAGCCACAATTTAGAGTGATGGCCCGGCTATATCGTGAAGGGCATCAGTGCCTCTCTGGTTTAGCCGAATATATGGGGGTTTCTTTACCCACGATGTCCAAGCTAATTCAGGGACTCGAGGCGCGGGAGATTGTGGGGCGTGAACGCGATAGTCGCGACCGCCGGCGTATCTTACTAGGCTTAACCGCCGAAGGTATGGTGCAATACGAAACACTGCTGCGCCGTACAGAAGCACATATGGTGGATTGGATTCACGACCTAGACCCTGTGCAACGTACCAACGTGATTGACGTTTTTAACTTACTTGATGAACTCTTTGGCCGGGTTGAGTTGCCGGATTGCTATGAATGATAAGGTTAAGAGCGTGGAGCAGCACGCTCTTTCTATTTCCCGGAGGTCATAAAGTGTCGGTTAAAGTAGCTATTGCCCAAATGGATCCTAAGTTGGGGCGAAATACTGAAAATCACGCGCACATTATCACACTGTTACAGACTGCGATGGATGCCGGGGCCAGATTGGTGGTATTCCCAGAATGTGCCACCGCAGGTTATGGCTTTGCGGATTTATCCGCTGCTTACCAGGCGGCGGAGACTATCCCCGGAAAAATAACGTATCAGTTGGCCGAGTCGTGTGCTGCGTTCACCCGTGCTAAAGGTGCAGCGTATTATGTTATCGTTGGAATGCTGGAGCGTGGCGCAAATCCCCATATAGTTTTTAATTCTTCGGTCTTAATTGGCCCCGCTGGCGTTATCGGGGTCTATCGCAAGACTCATTTGCCGGTTTTAGGTGTGGACCGGTTTGTAACACCTGGTGCGGATGAGTTTAGTGTTTGGGAGACGGATTTGGGCCGTATTGGTATGCTTATCTGTTATGATTTGCGCTTTCCTGAAGCGATGCGTGCTTTAGCCTTGGCCGGTGCTGATATTATCGCTCTACCTACGAATTGGCCTGATGGCTCGCAAAATGCACCGCAGTACGTGACCCGTACCCGTGCCCTGGAAAATCGCGTTTTTGTATTGGCTTGCAACCGTTGTGGCGAAGAGAGCGGTTTTTGGTTCTTTGGTGGCAGCCAGATTGTAGACCCCAGAGGGCATGTCTTGGCCCAGGCTGGCGCAGATGAAGAGATTTGCTATGCCGAGATTGAACCGGCATTAGCCCGGGAGAAGCGTATTGTACTGCGTCCTGGGGAGTTTGAACTGGATACTTTTGGTGACCGGCGTCCGGATTTATACCAGCGCTTGGTGGGTAAGTTATAATAAACGTATAGAACTATTTTTTAGAGGGGGATAGAGTGTAATGTCATCTCGTAAAAACTACATAACTGATATGGATGGTGTTTTAATCAGCGGACAACAAATAATTCCCGGTGCTGATGTATTTATCCAGCGACTCAGGGATAGCGGTACCGAGTTCTTGGTCTTAACCAATAACCCTATGTACACGCCCGGTGACCTTTCTCACCGCCTTAATATGTTAGGGTTAGATATCCCGGCGGAGCGTATCTTTACTTCTTCTATGGCTACGGCTCGTTTCCTACAGAGCCAGCGACCTAATGGTACGGCGTTTGTTATTGGTGAGAGTGGGTTAACGGAAGCCATTCACAATGTAGGCTATGTAATCACCGAAATGAATCCCGATTATGTCGTCTTGGGTGAGACTAATGCCTACAACTTCGCGCAAATTACCAAAGCTATCCGACTTGTTGCCAGGGGTGCGCAATTTATCGCGACAAATCCCGACGCATCAGGGCCAACTGAAAATGGTATCGTGCCCGCGTGTGGCGCTATGGCCGCTCTTATTGAAAAGGCCAGTGGTAAGAAGCCGTTCTTTGTAGGTAAACCCAATCCTCTGATGATGCGTACCGCCTTGAACTATCTGGGGGTGCATTCAGAGGAGACCGTTATGATAGGGGACCGGATGGATACGGATATTGTGGCCGGGGTTGAGAGCGGTATGGAGACAATTCTTGTATTAAGCGGCGTGACCCGTCGCGAAGACGTGGAACATTTCCCTTATCGCCCGATGCAGATTGTGGAGTCCGTAGCTGATATTGCGCTGTAATGTATCAGCAATATTTCTTGGTTACTTTTTAAAATCCATATGGAGGTATGAAAATGGCAGATTTGGACGGTCAGAAGGTACACTCACAGGCGAAAGCCTTGATGCGGGAGCACACCGTGGCTGCCGGGGAGACCTTAAGCAAAATCTCTGAAAAGTATTATGGCTCTGGGGAGCGTTGGCGTGATATTTACGAAGCCAACAAGGATGTGATTGGCTCTGACCCTAACTTGTTAAAGATTGGGCAAGTGCTAAAGATCTATAAATAAGATCAGAAGTGAGTAGTAAACTATGAGGGCGCAGCATCTATTTGCTGCGCCCTCATCTGTTCCTTAAGTTAGCGTCCTTTCTCGCAATAAGTTGGCCAGCCGTGGGGTACTTCCATAGCGCAGATATCGCTATCTTCAGGATAACGTTCCAATTCTGCGGCGAGTTCTATCCCCGAGGCTATTTCGCGTATAGCCGCTCCCAAATCACTATCTGGGATTTCTGCTGCTTGTTGGTAAAGCCATTCGGCAATCTGCAAGCGTTTTGCTGGTGGTACTTTTAGCAAAATCAACTCGCCACGTCCAATAGCCTCAAGTGTAGCATCTATACTGTTGTAGCCCATCATTTGGGCGATTTCACGTGCTCTGTTAATCATAGTGTCTCCTTAGTTCTGTTCTTGTAGTGCTTGCCACATACGCTCCGGTGTGACCGGGATCCGCTTTAACATAACCCCTGCCGCATTGTGGATAGCGTTTAATACCGCCGGTGCTGAGCCGTTCACGACAATCTCTGAGACGGATTTGACGCCTAACGGATGGCTAGGTTCAAAGGTTTCCACAAAGATAGTCTCCATCTCCGGACATTCATCGGCACGTAGCACGCGATAATCATCAAAGCGTGGGTTAACCGTTTGTCCTTCCTCATCATATACTAGTTCTTCAGTCAAGGCATACCCAAGAGCCTGGAGCATACCGCCTTCTGCCTGCCCACTGGCGGTCAAGGGATTGACAATCTGGCCGGAGTCCAGCGCAATAAGCAAGTGGTCTGTGGTCACCTGGCCGGTTTCTGTGTCCACTGTCACTTCGGCAAATTGCGCGGCAAAGGGTGGCGGACTCACGGGGCTGATGAACGAAGCCTGCCCCATAATCTGATGTTGGTTGTGTTGGTGTAGCGAGTGCATCGCGATATCGCGGAATGATAAGCCGTGGCCTTCCGGTGTCCAGGCTTTCCCTCCCTTTAAGGTGAGCATCTCCGGCGTCACACCGAGCATCTCGGCAGCCACTTCTTTAATCTGTCCGGCTACCTTTTCTGCGGCTTTCGCTACCGCGCCCCCGCTGATATAGGTAGTGCTGGATGCGTATGCGCCGACATCAAAGGGGGTGACATCTGTATCGGAGGATTTAATAATCAGGTCATCTAAATTACAGCCCAAGACCTCCGCCGCGATTTGACCCAGTACCGTGTCAGAACCGGTCCCTAAATCAGTCGCGCCCATTAGCAAGTTAAAGGAACCGTCATCATTCATCTTAATGCTGGCGGCTCCCATATCCAGGTTAGGAATACCGGAGCCTTGCATCAAAAAAGCAACCCCGATACCTCGCTTGAGGTGTGGTTTTCCTGGAACGGTATGCCATTCTGGGTTGTCATACTTATCATACCAGCCCACGGCTGCCGCGCCCTGGGTCGCCGCTTCGTACAAGGCATTCGTGATAATCATCTCGCCACGTGCCTCCCGCCCCTCACTCCATGCCTTGCTCATAATATTTTCAGTGTTAGGTTTGATAATATTTTTAAGCCGGAATTCTAGCGGGTCCATATCCAATGCCTCGGCAATTTGGGTGATCAGCGTCTCGGTGGCAACTACACCCTGAGTTACCCCGTAGCCCCGGTAAGCGCCCGAACGTGGGCGGGTGGTGTATACTGTATCACCATAGAAGCGGACATTAGGGGTATTGTAGAGCGGCAATGTCTTATGCCCTGTATTTCCCAGTACTGTCAACCCGTGACCGCCGAATGCCCCGGTATCACTGAGGGCATAGAGGTCTTGGCTGTTCATAATACCGTCTTTATCAAGTCCCACTCTGTATTTGACGACCATAGGATGCCGGGTAACGCTATAGATAAACTGCTCTTCCCGGGTCAATTCAAAGAGTACCGGTCGTCCGGTCGCTATGGTGAGATGGGCGGCTATATCCTCATAAATTTCCTGTTTATTGCCAAACGCTGCGCCGATGCGCGGTTTGATGACCCGGATTTGGCCTTCTGATAATCCTAAAACCGGGGCCAGAATCCGACGCACATGGAACGGTACCTGGGTAGAAGTCATAATCACTAACCGGTCATCCTCATCCCAGTAGGTCATACACACCCAGGGTTCCAAAGGGATGTGTTTCATCTTCTGGGTTTCGATTTCGGTCTCGAAGACATGGGCAGAGTTGGCAATGGCTTCCTCTACATCTCCTACATCTATCCGTACCCGTGCTGCGATATTGTGTGTTGGGTCACTATCGCCGAAGTTAACATAATCATCCTGGTCATGGATAACCGGCATGCCCTCTTCGGACGCTGTGCGGATATCCAGAACCGGTTCCAATACTTCGTAATCTACCTTGATCAACTCAATTGCTTGTTCTGCGATTTCAGGTGTTTCGGCTGCCACCGCAGCAACTCGGTCTCCGGCATAGCGTACCTTGTTATCAAAACTTACATAGTCCAACGGACCGGGGATAGGATAGGATTGTCCGGCTGTAGAGTAAACAATTCGGGGCACATTCTTATAGGTCAACACTGCGTGCACACCTGGAAGGGCCTCAGCCTCACGCGTATCAATGTCCCTAATGCGCGCGTGGGCATAGGGGCTGTGGAGTAGTTTTGCATAGAGCATTCCAGGACGTTCAAAGTCTGCCACAAAGGCGCATTTGCCCTGGGATAACTTTAATGCGTCAACTTTGGGTAGAGGCTTGCCCACTACATTGAGCTTTTGCGCTTCCTGGGTGGTAAAGACCTTGGGTTGCGTCATAGTGCGCGTCTGAGTTGCCGGGCCACCGCTTTCAAGCGGGTCTGGTTCTGTGGGTGGCGGCAGCAAATCGTCGGGCATCAAGAACATCTCATTGCCTGGCGCCCCTTCAATTGGGGCCGGCTCTTCTCCCCTCAAGTAAGCGGCTGCTCGTAAAATAGCTTCAACGGGTTTAGCGTAGCCAGTCTCTCGTGAGACAATACCGCTGATAACATCCCGTACCTGGGCCTCTGTAGGCGTAGGGTTCTTATCCAATAAAGATTTCGCCGCTAATATCAGCGCCGGGGTATCATAACCACTTTGGATAGCACCGGCCTCAATAAAAGCCTTTTGGATAGGATGTAGGTCAGCCTTACTTCTCCATCCAGGGCGTTGGGAACCGCTTAGCCCCTCAACGGTCATAACTTCAGCCCCATCTGCTTGGGCGGCCAGGGTAACGATTGCACTACAGAGCTTCCCATTCATTAGAATCGTACTGTAGCCGTCCGTGCCATCTTCACTGCCAAATTTTACGCTGCGCAGTCCACTGCGGCGCAATAAATGGAAGAGCGTCTCACGGGGCTTAATCTCAAACTTCTGTGGTTTGCCATTCAGGTTAATCGTAATATTCATAAGTTGCTCCTTATGTTTAGGGTCTGATTGAGAAATAACTGTTTATTAAACGGAATTTGGCCTGTGGTGATATAGCCATAAGTCTAAATGGAAACACTTTTCCATTATTTCCCCTGTATAAGTACCCCTATTTTACTGGGATTTAGAAAGGGGTCAATGTCGGTGTTAGATGTCTGACACCTCGACCGTCAGCATCATTCATGAGTTGCTTATTTGTAAAATCAAGGCATATTAGGAGTGGATATAATGACTATGGTTTTAAGGAGTTGATAGTGATTCAATTAGCAGATCGAACCCGGAATGTTTCCCCTTCAATGACCCTGGCAATTTCCAGCCAAGCCAAGGCTATGGCCGCCCAGGGAATTGATGTCTGTAATTTTGGTGTTGGTGAGCCTGATTTTAATACCCCGGCCCATATTCGTGAGGCTGCAAAAGTTGCCTTGGATACCGGTAAGACTAAATATGCCCCATCCGGTGGCCTTTGGCATTTGCGAGAGCTGATTGCGGAAAAGCTGCGGCGTGATAACCAACTCGATTATTCTCCTGAGCAGGTTATTGTAAGCACTGGTGGGAAACAGGCGATACTTAATGTTCTATTGGCGATTTTAGGACCTGGTGATGAGGCCCTGATCCCGGTACCTTATTGGGTCAGTTATCCTGAAATAGTGAAACTGGCGCGTGCCGTCCCGGTATTTATCCCGACCACCGGGGACAATGGTTTCAAAATTACCCCGGAACAGCTTGAGCAAGCTATTACGGATAAAACTCGGGTTCTGATTTTCAATTCTCCTTCAAACCCTACCGGTGCAATTTACACCCCACAGGAAATCGCGGCTTTAGCAGAGGTTATCGTTCGCCATAAAATTGCGGTACTGGCCGATGAGATCTACGAGAAGCTGATTTATGATGGGCTACAGCATTTAAGCATTGGCAGTCTCAATACAGAGATTTTTGATCTGACGATTACGTGTAATGGCTTTAGTAAGGCGTATGCGGCAACCGGTTGGCGGTTAGGTTATGCTGCCGGTCCCGCCCATATTATAAAAGCAGCCATTGATATTCAATCCCATACCACATCTGGAGCTAATACCTTTGCCCAATATGGTGCTATTGCTGCGTTAGAAGGTCCACAAGATGAGATTGAAACTATGCGACAGGCGTTTGAGAAACGGCGGGATTTAATGTATGAAAACGTTTCCCAGATATCTGGTTTACGGTGTGCCAAGCCACAAGGAGCCTTTTATGTATTTCCTGATATAACCGAGACCGGTCTGGATTCGCTTACCTTTTGCCAGCGCTTGCTAGAGGAAGAATATGTAGCACTGGTTCCCGGTTTGGCTTTCGGTATTGATTCTTGTGTGCGACTATCTTATGCTACCGATACCGATACAATTAATAAAGGACTTGCGCGCTTGTCTAATTTTGTAAGTAGCTTGTAGCTGGTATGACTTAAGACTTTGTAGATTCTAAAGCGTTTCTGTCACTAGTGACAGAAACGCTTTATTTTTAAGAAATCCCCCTAATCCGTGCCATTTGGCATAATCCGTGATCGAGTTTTGGGCATTTGCCCATTGACATCAGCTTAGAGCTATATTAGAATAGTTATGGGTATATACCCATAACATGGATAATATTGGGAATCTTAATTCACAAAACACAGGAGGTATATTATGCGTATCTTTGTGAGACAGAGACGGCGCGCCGGCCCGGGTACCGGCCAGCCGCAATTTGCTGTTGTTGCTGTGGAGGGTGGGGACCTGCGTTTTTATCGCCGTTCTCTGCGTAAATCGGAGTTGTCTGCCTTAGCCGAGGCTTTGGGTGCTGAAGTCGTATTGTTGCCGTCTGGTACTGGCGAAGGGGAGGGTAAGGGCAAAGGTAGAGATAAAGACCAACCTCATCCCCGGCATCGTGATGGTCGCCGCCGGCGTGATGAATTGTTGATTGCTTAACGATGTCACGTCCCCGGAAAAAACGTACAGTTGAATACACCCCTTCAGATTTAACCTTTAAACCTGTGGGTAAACCCTTGGCCAGTTTATCCCAGGTTTGGCTCTCTTATGAGGAATTGGAGTCATTGCGCTTATCCGATCTTGAGGGGTTGTCACAGGCGGAGGCTGGGGAGCATATGCAAATCTCCCGTTCAACTTTTCAGCGTACCTTAAGTAGTGCACGTTATAAAGTTGCCAAAGCGTTGATTGAAGAGACCGCCTTAGTTATCGGTAATCCTGATGAATTGCTCCAACGGTGGCGTTGCCCAAACTGCGGGCATAAATGGGCGGTCTTACACGGTGCGGGCGAAGCTTCAAGGGGTATCTGCCCGAAGTGTGGGCAGGCTGTGGATGAAGAAATTTAAGCGCTCTCTTATTGTAAGATGTGTGGTGTGAAATGTAAGCCCTTGTTCACACCACACATCTTGTTGCCTGTCATTTATTTATAGATACGAGTTCCGGGATTTTCCCCGTTAAGGGCGGCGGTAAGTGCGCCTTTCTCTTTGCCATTAACAATAAGTACTTCTTTAACCGATTGTGCATGGATCAGAATATTTAATAGCGCCCGTTCTACGGGTAAATCCGGCAAATCCCGCCCTAATAACTCGTGCGCGCTGATTTCAGGGATGAAGTCCGCATTGGGGTTGCGTTTGGGATCATCGGTGTATAATCCCTTTTCGTCTTTGACCATAATACAGCGTGTTGTCCCCAAGACCTCAGCCGTCAAAATCGTCCCTGCATCGGTGCGATGGGGCGGTATACGGCCTATCTCTGGCGGCGTTTCCCATAGCCCGTAGGGAGGCATCGCGTGCATAACGGGAATAGCCCCTAGCGCCAGGTGCGAAGGCAGTTTTACCAAATCGTCGTGCCCGATTTTTATACCGCCATAAGGTGCTAATAACAAAGCGATCATCAGCGCGTTTTGCTCGCTGATACTCTCTCCTAACTTCGCCAATATACCGGTGGGCATCCCTAAATCTAATGCGATAGCATAGGCATGGCGTGACCGAGTTCCTCCGCCGGCCATAAGGAGTATTGGGTATTTCTCACGGGCCGCGATAACCTCATCTAAAACCGGCAAGAGCATCTCGCGCCCGCGATCCATCACAGATTGCCCGCCTATTTTTATAACCTTGAGATCAGGTAGCGGCTGGAACACAGTATCTATCTCTGTATCCGCCAATAACCCTTTGCGCATCAATGATTCCCCCATCAGGGGGGATTCGATATGTAACCGCCCGCTTGCATCACGTTTCAGTGCCATATTTGACCTCCTCCTTGTGCTAAAGCTTGTATTTTCGAAAAGCATAAACTTATAGTTGGTTTGTCCTGTTTTTATTATACTGTTATCTTGTTATTAATCATATTATCCGAATTGGGAATTTTCGGTATAATGAAAATAAAGTTCATTACTATAGTAGGAGATTTTATGGTACGGTCTAATTTAACACTTGAAAAGTTACTTTATGAGGCGGGGGCTTTTTCTGAAAGAGAATCATCTCATTTCGAGACTTCAATTTATGGGATAACAGATGGAAAAGCTATAGGAACTTATCTCGAACATAAATTTCAGACGTATCTTGAGGAAAAGTACGATTATAGGAAGGGCAGTTCTGCTAAGGGGATTGACTTTCCCGATTTAAAAGTTGATATGAAAGTTACTCGGATAACGCAGCCACAATCTTCTTGCCCTTTTAAATCCGCACGGCAGAAAATATATGGATTAGGTTATTCTCTTCTAGTATTTGTTTATGAGAAGGTCGATGAATTTGATGCCAAAAGTGCCAAACTGAACATTCTTCATGCTGTTTTCATTGAGGCATCTCGAACTGCTGATTTTCAGACGACGTCTGGTATAAAACAGATTATTGATAATGATGGTAATATAGATGATCTTGTTGCTTTTATGAAAGACAGATATTTGCCGGTTGACGAGATTCAGGCCCAAAAATTAGCCGAAGAAATATTGGATAAGCCACCTGAAATAGGCTATTTGACTATTTCTAATGCTTTGCAATGGAGATTACAATACAGCCGAATTCTCGCTAAGGCAGGAAGCGTTGAAGGTGTTTTAAGAATTCGGTAGTTGTATGAAAAAAAGAAAAAAATCTAGAATTGAGTATGGAGATTTTCAAACTCCAAGTATCCTTGCGAGCGAAATATGTAAGCTTTTAATAGACTTGGAAGTAGAACCTCTCTCTGTTATCGAGCCTACTTGCGGTAAAGGAAACCTGCTTCTTGCTGCACTTGAGCATTTTCCTTCATTAGTTGGCGCTATAGGTATAGATATAAACCCACAATATATTGAACAGCTTAAGGAAACATTACTTAGATCATCCTATTCTATATCTACAAAGTTACAGATTGCTGATTTTTTTACTGTGGATTGGGAAGATTTGCTAAAACCCTTGCTAGAACCAATACTGATTATTGGGAATCCTCCTTGGGTAACTAATGCTACATTATCGACTTTGGGGGGAAGTAACCTCCCTGAAAAAACAAATTTCAAGAAATTACCTGGTCTAAGCGCAAAGACTGGCAAAAGTAATTTTGATATATCAGAATGGATGCTTTTTAAAATGCTGAAATTGGGCAACTTAAAACAAGTGACGCTGGCTATATTATGTAAGACTAGTGTTGCGCGTAAAGTTCTTGTTTCTGCCTGGACGGCTAATTTTAATATAGAGAGTGCTTCTATTTATTCTATTGATGCTCTGAAAGCCTTTGGTGCTTCTGTAGATGCTTGTCTTTTCGTTTGCTCAATGTCAAGTAAGGTCCAATGTAAAACTTGTGATGTATACGAAGCCCTAAGTTTAGATTCATATAGAACAACGTTTGGGTTTCAGGATAACCAACTTATTGCGAACATTGGTTATTATAATCGTTGGCAGCATTTACAAGGTAAAACATATTATAAATGGCGTTCTGGTGTTAAACATGATGCCGCTAAAGTTATGGAATTACGTTCAATGGATGGTCAATATATCAATAAACTAGGGGGGGTTTTTGAGCTAGAAAATGTTTATTTATACCCAATGTTAAAGAGTTCTGAGATTGCTAATTCTGATCAACCTACACCAAGTCGCTGGATGTTAATTACTCAGCAACAGATTGGTGATGATACAACGGTTATTCAAGAAAATGCTCCTCAAACCTGGGAATATCTACACTATTATGCAGATATCCTTGACAAACGGAAAAGTTCAGTTTATCGAAATTACCCACGTTTTTCAGTTTTTGGTGTAGGTAAATATACATTTTCTCTGTGGAAGGTTGCTATATCAGCATTTTATAAGCAGCTAAAATTTGTTGTAATTGGCCCTAATTATGAAAAAGCCACGGTTTTAGATGATACTTGTTATTTTATTCCTTGTCAGAGTAGAGATGAAGCGCTATTTATTTCTGAATTATTAAATTCAGAGATAGCGCAGCAATTCTTTGAAGCTTTTATATTTTGGGATGCTAAAAGGCCAATTACGATAGAGATTCTCAAAAAATTGGATCTGGTTGCACTTGCTAGAGAATTTGGCAAAGAAGAGGAAATGCTGGATTTTATTTATAGTAACAGTATGGTAGATGTACCGTGTGAGCAATTAGGTATTTGGACATAAATTTTAGTGTTAACTTGTTTTTTATAGTTTGCTTTCTTTGATGAAATTCAGTATCTTTCTATACTTAAATTCCTCGGTGAGTTGTGTAATTGTCTGTGCTAAATCAGGGTGTGTTTCTTGAATTTGCCGGGTAACTTCTCTAATTTGATGAGCATCAAGCAAGAGTGCGGCTTGTTCTAATCGCATAACCCACTCCGCCGGCATCCCGGCCAGGGATTTGATCAGATGCTCTTCTGAAAAAGTTTTGGTCTTTTTAACAGCAGTTTCTGTGATATCTGGATAAACAAGTTGTGTTGCTTGAATATCAGCACTATTTAAAATCATAACCGGTATATCAAATTCGAAAGTAGTACCTTGTCCTACTATACTATTAAACCGGAAGTCGCCCTTCATAAGTGCTATAAGTCTACGGCTGAGCGGTAATCCCAAACCGGTCCCTTCTTGTAATGTTTGACCTGCTTTGGTTTGCACAAAAGTTTCAAAAAGTGTAGCATGTTCTTCCGCAGCTATACCGGGTCCTGTATCCTCAATTTCAAAGTGGAGCACACATTGTGGGGCGGCTTCCCTTTCTTGGGAATCTATAAGTGCATTGGCGGTCGGTTGAGTGCCCGGTGATATGTAAGGCTGCATGGTAACACGTAGCGCTATATAGCCCTCTTCGGTGAACTTAAAAGCATTGTCTAGTAACTGGGTAAGTGCTTGCCTTAATTTTACTGCATCTGTGCGGATATACTGAGGTACGTCACTATCTTTACTGAATCTTATCTCGATGGGTTTACCCGCTACTCGTAACTTGAACCTGTTTTCCATATCGTCCAGCAGGTGGTAGAGATCGAAATTTGTGGGAGTGAAGGCAGCTTTCCCGGCGTCGATTTTAGAGAGGTCCAATACCTGGTTAATAAGGTTCAAGAGATGTTCCCCGCTGCGTTGTATGGTGTCTAAATTACTTTGTTCCTCTTGTGGAATACTTGGGTTACGGGCCATAATCTGTGCAAAACCTAAGATGGCATTGAGGGGCGTACGTAGTTCATGGCTCATATTGGCCAGGAACGTGCTTTTCGCTTTACTGGCAGCCTGAGCCGCTAGGGCATGACTTTCAGCTTCTTTCTTCGCTTTGATAAGTGCCGCCTCAATTCCTTGGCGTTTCAGGATTTCCTGCTGTAATTGTGCATTAAGTTGGATAAGTTGCTGGTTGCTGGATGAGAGCTCGCTGGTGCGTATCGCTACGCGCTCTTCTAATTCCTCACTCAGTATCTCGACCTGGGTGAATGCCCTGGAAAACCGGCGTGCTAACATGAACGCCTGGACGAAGATAAAGATAAATATCCCCGTCGGGCCGATGAAGCCAGTTCTGATGATATTATTGTTGTTAAGTATGTCGTTAGTTGTCGCTAGGAATAGGACTAGGAACCCTGATAAGAATATAGCAGAGCTTTTCCTGTGGTGTAAAGCCGCCTGAAAAATTAATACAATGTAATAGATAAAGGCCAGAATGGAAAAGACCTGATAAGGCGGCAAAGCGTAAGTGAAGATAATCGCCGGTGTAAATATGACAAGGCCACTGAATACAATGGCTGCAATCTGTAAAACATATAGTGTCCAGGCCGGTATTTCATCAGGAAAGAGTACGTGTGAGAACATAGCGAAAAAGGGGACGGTTAATGCAAAAGCCAGGTAGTTTAAACGGACAATCCAGACCCAGCTTAAGTTAGGGTAAATAGTAGTGATGTAATATTCCCCTGTAGCTAAGACCCGCAAGGCCATAAGAAAGCAGGCAATCCCGAAATATAGGGGGGAGCGGTCTTTTGAGCGGAGGGAATAGATGCCTATATGATAGAGGCTCATAATAGACAATCCCCCAAAGAGCAGAAATTCAAAATTGAGATTACGCTCCCGTAACTGGATGATTTGTTCTTGAGTGCCTAGCCGGATTTGTTGTCCCGCGCCACCCTTTTTATGATAGAAGTTGGAGATTTGCAGCACAATCTCTAATTCTGGTGTAGCCGGGATAGGCCGTGTGACCTGGGGCTTCCATTTGGGGTGCATTGAGCTTTTATCTCTTCCCACAATACCGTTGGTACCGACAATTTCCCCATTGGCGTATAAGACATAAGCCGTCTCAAACTCCGGGATTTTGAGTGCGAGTAGGTCCAAGTCCGGTGGTAATAGTACTTTGAGGCGGTATGTTGCGTATCCTTGTCCCTCTAAGGGTTCTCCGGCTATTTCATAGCCATTCCAGGGTTCTGGTGCTTTGATAAAGCCGGTCATTTCTGGCTGTGTGCTCTGTTCAAATTGTTCCGGCGTTAGGAGCTGTTCCCAGTAAAACTCCCATTTTCCATCTAATCCCACAGTCCCTGCTGTAGCAAAATTCCAGTGGCGCAGGTTCAAAACACCATCTTGAGCTTTTGGGGGAATGGTCACCCCGCATGATGGTAGCCACAAAACACTAGACAGGAGTATAATCAGGAACCATTTATGCTTCATTCAATCGCCGGCAAGGTAAACCAGAAGGTACTACCCTTGCCTACCTCACTTTCCACTCCTACCTCACCCCCTAATTTTTCCACGATCCGCCGTACTATAGATAGCCCTAGGCCGTGGCCTTCAGCGCGTACATTATGTAGTCGTTCAAAAGGTGTGAACAAACGTTGGCATTCCTCTGCTGTAATTCCGGGACCGTTATCCTTAACCCAGAATTTTGCTTTAGCCACTGTGGTATCCGTTGCTGGTATAAGTGTACCTCCGAACTCTACCCGGGGTGGACTGCCCCCATATTTAAGAGCATTACTAAAATAATTCACCAATATCTCCTCTACCCAGGGACTATACCCTGTGGCTATGGGCCATTCTTCGGAGATAATAAGTTCCGGTTGGTATTCTTGCACCATACTACGTAACCGTTTTTGGGCCTCATAGATTAAACCATACATATCCAGCGGTTGTGTGTTTATATTCTCTAGTGAACGCACGCTGGATAAGAGTAACAACTCGTTGATAATGTTATTCATCTTACGGGCATTCTCAGCGATAGTTTGGGCTAAATCTCGCAGTTTATTACTGGATAATTGCATAAAGCGGTCTGATAGGAGGAAACTGAATCCAATCAATGAAGTTAGGGGGGTTTTTAAATCGTGGGCTACAGTATGTGCAAAGGCATCCAGTTCTGCATTTTGTGCTTCTAATTCCTCCGTACGTTGGCGCAGAGATGCCTCGGCCTGCTTAAGTCTTGTGATATTCGTTAAAGCTATAAATGCGCCATTGTAGTCTCCATTCTGGAAACGTGGATGGGCACTTACAATAACCGGAACATTTTCCCCATTTCTATTCGAGATATTGGTCTCATAATATACTGTATCACCACTCCGTAGCTTAGTGTTCTCGGCCTTGACTTTGTCTGATTGGGCTTCTGGGATAAGGGTCTCATAATGTAGTTCCAGTAATTCTTCTAGTGGATATCCCAGTAGTGCTTCGGCGGCCGGGTTGGCGAAGATAAAGCAGTTCTCAGCGTTAGTTATTAGGATGGCTTCGGCTATCCCCTGTACAATGCTTTCGTTAAACTCTTTGAGATGGGCAGTTTCTTCGGCTAAGCGGGCGTTTTCTAAAGCGATAGCGACTTGGCTGGCTATTGCAGAGAGGAGAGATATATCTTCCTGGTTGAAGTCTCTCTGCTCAGGCCGGTTAATGGCGGTTAATGTCCCCAATACTTTGCTTTTGTAATATAAAGGCACCACCATAATTGCCCCACTTTTGGTATTTACACGCCTTTCCTGGACACTTTTACTCTCTCGTGGATCAGATTGTCCTTTGACTGACAAAACCGGTTGTACTTTTTGTATAACCCAACCGGTCAGGCCGGCCATTAGTTCGTCGAAGTCAGGTTGGATAATATATTCAACTCCCGGCCCACCTTTTACAAAATCCAGCACCTTTTGGGACTCCATATCTACGGTGATTAACGTAACCCGGTCAGCCGGTAGCGCGTCGGCAATACTAGCCGTAAGCATCTGTAACATTGTCGGTAGGTTTTCCTGGATAATAGTAGCACGCGCAATTTGGTAGAGGCTTTCAGTCCTTCGCAAGGATTCCCGGAGTTGCGCTATCGCTTCTTCGCGTTTTTCTTCGGCAATTTGTCTCTCGGTAATCTCTTGTTGTAGTTGTCTATTAGTGGCATCCAGTTTGGAGATCAGGATGTCGCGCTCCGTGACCTGTTGTTGTAATTGTCGCTGTAAGCCTAGTAGCTTAAGTTGTGCTTCAACACGGGCTAATACCTCTTCAATCTGGAAGGGTTTGGTAATATAATCCACACCACCAGCCGCAAAAGCCTCTATCTTATCGTTAATAGCATCCATCGCACTGATAAAAATCACCGGTATATGTTGTGTCGCTATGTCTGCTTTCAAGCGACGGCACACCTCAAATCCGTTCATCTTGGGCATCTTAATATCCAGTAAAATTAGATCAGGAGGCATAGCTTGGGCACTTATTAAGGCTAATTCCCCCTCTTGTGCTTGCCGTACGTGGTACCCTGCGTGTGCTAATATTTGTGATAGCACACGCAGGTTGGCCAGTGTATCGTCTACCAGTAGAATATTGGGCTGATCCTCGTTATTCATGGAGTTATTGTTGTTCATTATTCATCTCTTTACTTTGCTGTAATAGGGTTAAGATTTTTTTATAGTCAAAAGTGTCTACCAGTTTGCGTAATGCTTCTATTAGCTCAGGTGCTTGTTCTGTGGCTTCGGCCAGCGTCTTTTCGACAGCTTGTGCGTTAAGCAATATGGTTGCTGTTTCTAAGTCCTTGCGCCATATTTCCGGCATTTCCCGCAAATCTTTAATCAACATCGCCTCGGTGTAAGTGTCTCTCGTGTACTGTGCTTCAGAAACAGGGTTTTCATGAACAAAATCTATCCCTAAAGATATTCTCTCTTCTGCCTCGGCGATTTGTACCAGCAGGTCAAAACTGAAAGTACTACCTACTCCCGGTGTACTAGTTGCGGTTAATTCCCCATCCATAAGCTTAACAAGACTACGGCTAATGGGTAAACCCAAACCTGTGCCCTCTACGGTATGCGTTCCATTTGAACCTTGCACAAAAGCTTCAAAAATCTTATCCAATTCATCCTTGTGGATTCCGGGTCCGGTGTCCTTAACTTCAAAATATAGGCGGCAATGAGGAAGTTTCTTGTTCTCTTCTGCTATACTCTCTGTTAACCTGCTTATGTGCACTTCTATATGTCCGGTCTGTGTAAATTTCAACGCATTATTAAGAAGGTTAATTAAGATCTGGCGCAGTTTGAGCTTATCGGTGTAAATACAAACGGGGACATCTGGTCCATGTTCAAATATTAACGCTAAGCCTTTCTGTTGCGCTTGCAGGTAAAACATGTCCTTGATCTCATCTAATAACGTAAGTAAGTCAAAAGTGGAGTTATTGAGCGCTACATATCCGGCTTCAATTTTGGATAAATCCAAGACCTGGTTGATAAGCGTTAAGAGGTGCTCCCCGCTGCGGTGGATGATGGCTAAGTGTTGTTGTGCCTCTTGGGGGAGGTTTGTATTGCGTTCCAGTAGTTGGGTAAATCCCAAAATAGCATTAAGCGGCGTGCGCAGTTCGTGGCTCATATTGGCTAAGAAGTTACCCTTGGCACGGCTGGCTGCTTCTGCTTGCTCTTTAGCTTCTTTGAGCTGGGCCTCAGCTTCCTTATTGAGCGGTGATATTCTCTTTGACAGCTATAAAATGGGTCATTTCCCCGGATGCGTTATAGATAGGGGCGATGTTTGCCCGTTCCCAATAGCAGGTGCC
>JAFGKB010000202.1 GCA_016928755.1 Anaerolineae bacterium
CATCCCGATAAAGAAGTATACCCGCGATAACGGCAATAGCCAGGGCCAGGAGGGCAATACGGGTCAGCAGGACATAAACGGCTTTGACATCGTCCATATGACGCAATTCACGCTCATTGTAGGCCAGACTGCCATCGGAAAACTTCAATTCAGCCAAGGAGACGCTTCCGGCAGGGCGATTTAAGAACATAATCGAAGTACGGGCTAAACGCAAACGCTCTACCGACGACATACCATAACGGTCAGGAGGAAAACCTGGACGGGCATACTCCCAAGCAACATACCACGGCAAGGTTACGAACCGGGCAACGCTCAATATTAAAATACCAGGAATCGCTAATGCGATCAGTATGCGCCACAAAACGCGCATTTATACCTCCAAACGATAATTAGGTACGCTTCGGATAGCACACACCCGCTTAACTCACAACATGACTATTTATACCTTAAATATAAAAAAAGGGTAGGAGAAGTTTGTCCGGGGTACAGCTTAGAGGTTATGGCCTTACTCTTATTCAAATACGAATCCTGCTATAGGACAAAAAATATTTCAGCAAAAATGACATAGCAACTTACCCGCCCCTGTTTTGTAATTTTACCGGTTTATTATTTATGTTATAATGATGTTTATATATGAATTGGATGCCACTTAGCATAAAGGGAACCCCACAGGGGCTTCTACTACAACCTAAATCGCAGTCTTGGACAGAGTTTTTAGAGGCTCTGAAACAATCGTTGTATGATGCGCCGGCCTTTTTTAAGGGCGGGCGTGTTATCCTGGATTTGGGAAAGCGGGAACTCAAGGAAGATGAGTTACTGGCGTTACGGAAGCTATTAAATGAGCATGATATTGAGTTATTTGCCGTATTAGGTGAAGATGCTCAGACCCAACGCACGACCCGCTCTTATGGCATACGTACCCGATTACCCGGAGAAAGACACAGCCAGCAGCGTACCAATGAACCACAGGTACAAGGCAACGCGCTTTTCTTACAAAAGACCCTACGCTCCGGCCAAAGTATTGACTTTGCCGGGACAATTATCATATTAGGTGACGTTAATCCCGGTGCAGAGGTGAAGGCCGGAGGTAATATTATGGTCTGGGGTAAAGCACGGGGCTTATTACATGCCGGTGCGATGGGAGATGAAAACGCTGTTATCTGTGCCTTGGATATGCAACCCGCACAATTACGGATAGCGGGGTATATCAACCGGGCACCGGAAGGGAAAAACTATCAATCGCAACCAGAGATGGCAATGGTTGACGGCACGATGATTGTCGTACAACCCTGGATTGCGAGGGGGTAATATGGCAGGGAAAATTATTACTATTACTTCTGGAAAAGGTGGGGTAGGAAAAACGACCACCACGGCAAATCTAAGTATGGGACTGGCCATATTAGGAGCACGGGTAATCTGCATTGATGCCGATATAGGGTTACGGAATCTTGATATGATGCTAGGGTTAGAAAATCGCATTGTCTATGACTTGGTGAACCTTATCGAAGGACGCTGCCGGTTCCGGCAAGCCTTAATCAGGGATAAACGGTTCCCTGAATTACACTTAATGCCGGCAGCTCAGACACGTGACAAGAAAGATATCCGGGAAGAGGATATGGAACGGATTGCAAGGCAAGCCGCGGAGATGGCGGACTATGTGTTGATTGACTCGCCGGCAGGGATTGAGCACGGCTTCCGTTACTCCACTGTTGCTGCCGACCAAGTCTTAATCGTCACCAATCCAGAAGTAACCGCGGTCCGTGATGCCGACCGCGTTATTGGTTTATTGGAAGCTGAAGGGCACAAGAACAGCAAGCTCATTATTAATCGTGTGAAACCGGAGCTGGTACGGCGCAATGAGATGATGGATACAAGCGCAATCGTAGATATTCTCGCCATTGACCTGATCGGCATCATCCCTGAAGACTCAGATATTTTGTTTGCCAGTAACCGTGGCAGTCCGGTGGTCTTAGATAAAAACTCGGCAGCCGGACAGGCATTTAGAGAAGTTACATACCGTTTGCAAGGACAAGATGTACCGTTCACCCCATTAAAAGAGCCGTCTTTGTTAAAGAAGCTCTTCGGGCTGCGATGAAAGGACGTCCAATATGCGAATTGCTGATTTATTCCGTCGCCGGTCTACCCCTTCAGGGCAGGACATAGCAGAGCAACGCCTACGTTTGGTGCTGGCCCATGACCGGGCGAATATCTCGCCGGGAATGTTACAAATCCTGAAAGATGAGATTATCGCCGTGATTTCCAAGCACCTGGACGTTGATGCCGACAAAGTAGAGGTTAACTTTGCCGAGGACCAACACGAGACGCGCCTGATGGCGGATATCCCCCTACAAAGTACGAGAAACCGCTCAAAGAATTAAGGTTTTGATGTTGTTATGAGCAAATCAACATGGCAGTACTTTGACTGGTTGCTATTACTGCTGGCCCTCTTCCTCACAATTGTGGGACTGGCAATGATTTACAGTGCAACCCAGGGATCAGAATTCCTGGCCGATACCTGGCGCAAGCAAGCTATTTATACAGCGGTAGGGGTTGTACTCATGCTCCTGACCGCCTTTATCAATTATCACCTGCTGGAGAGTCTACAATGGCCCCTATATATCCTGACCTTGGCGACCCTAGGGTTCACACTTGCATTTGGCTCCAGCGAGATCGGAGGCGTGCGCCGCTTCATTTACATCGGCGGCACTTCTATCCAGCCAGCCTTCCCGGCACTGATCTTGTTAATCATCAGCCAGGCCAGTCTACTGGCACACAATGCCCCCAACCCACCTGGATTACGAGAACTGATTATGTCTATGGGGATGAGCGGGATCGCGGCGTTCCTCGTATTTAAACAACCTAATCTGAGCACCGCGACCCTCTACGCTGCAACCTGGGCCGGCATCATCTTCGCATCGGGGATAGATATGCGTTATATCAGCGGGATGGGTATTATAGGGGTGCTGGTAGCCCCGATTCTCTGGCTCAACATGGATGATTATATGAAAGACCGCATCTATACCTTCCAAAATCCAGAGCTTAATCCGGCTTCCCAGTACAATATCGAACAGGCACTCATCAGTATCGGCTCTGGCGGGTTATGGGGGAAAGGCTTTGCCAGTGGTACTCAGAGCCAGTTGCACTTTTTGCGGGTCCGGCACACCGACTTCATCTTCTCGGTCATTTGTGAAGAGTTAGGCTTCGCCGGCACACTACTAATTTTACTCATCTTTGTCCTGCTCTTATGGCGGATGTTGCGTATTGCGGCGAATGCCGCTGATATGACCGGCAGATTAATCGTTGTAGGTGTTATCACCTATATTTACTACCAACTTATTATCAACTTAGGGATGAATTTGAACGTTATCCCGGTTGCCGGATTGCCAATGCCCTTCATCAGCAGCGGAGGAAGTGCGCTGGTTATCACCTATATCGGCCTGGGCATGGTTGAAAGTGTAAAGATGCGCCAGAAACGTTTGGAGTTTTAAACGCCTCAAACGTTTACATTTTACGTTTTACAAGAATGTGTTAATATCTAATAGTCCCTAAGAGATTATAAAAATATCAACAGCATAAGGAGATGAGAAAAAATGACCGTCCGTGTACGTTTCGCGCCCAGCCCAACGGGCCACCCACACATCGGTAATATTCGTACCGTGGTCTTTAACTGGCTGTTTGCGCGCCAGAATAACGGCAAGTTCATTCTGCGCATAGAGGATACTGATCGCACGCGTTACGTAGAAGACGCCGTCAAAGTTATCACCGACAGCCTTACATGGTTAGGACTCGACTGGGATGAAGGCCCAGATAAGGGTGGTCCCTATGGCCCTTATACACAATCAAAACGCCTGGACATCTACCGCGAAAAGGCTGAGGAGTTGGTAGCTAAAGGCTTGGCCTACCGCTGTAACTGTAAGCCAGAGCGATTAGAAAAGATACGTGAAGAGAACTTGGCAAAAGGTCTTAATCCTATGTATGACCGGCACTGCCGTGATCTGCCACCAGACGCGGTCGCACCTAATGAACCGCACGTAATCCGGCTCAAAGTTCCCCTAGAGGGCACAACCACGGTTCACGATGAACTTAAAGGGGATGTAACCTTTGACAACACTCAAATCAACGACCAGATACTCCTGAAGACTGATGGGTTCCCCACTTACCACCTGGCGGTTGTCGTGGATGACCATATGATGGACATCACCCATATTATCCGTGCCGATGAGTGGCTGCCAAGCACCCCCAAACACGTTATGCTTTACGAAGCATTCGGATGGGAGCCGCCCATATTCATCCATGTCCCCCTGGTCCTAGGTCAAGATGGCAAAAAGCTCTCTAAACGCCACGGGGCAGTATCTATCGCCGATTTCCACCGGCAAGGTTATCTACCGGAAGCCGTTTTCAACTTCCTGTCGCTACTCGGGTGGTCTCCGGGCGAGGGTGATGAACAAGAAATCTTTACCCGTGAGGAACTCATCGAGCGATTTGATATCGAGCGCGTGAACCTGGCGCCGGCAGTCTTCGCCTATGATAAACTAGATTGGATGAACGGAGTTCACATCCGCAATATGAGCGAGGAAGACCTGCTCCACAAACTTATCCCGGTATGGCAAGAAGTAGGCTTTATCTCCACACCAGTCCAAGCCGAGATGTTACGCAAGCTGGAGAAGTTAGTGCCCCTGGTCCAGGAACGGCTGAAGACGGTGCGGGATGTTATCCCCCTGACCGATTTTGTATTCACCGATATCGAGATGTTACCGGCGGAGGAGCTTATCGGCAAGAAGATGACGGTGGAACAGAGTATCGAGGCACTACAGAAGACGCAAGCTTTGCTGGCCACCCTGGTTAACTTCGACGATAAAGAGATGGAACAGCCGATGCGAGACCTGGCAACCGAGCTGGGGTTGAAGGCCGGGCAGTTGTTTACTATCGTTCGTAACGCAGTCACCGCTAAAACAGTCACACCGCCCCTTTTTGGGCTTTTAGAGGTTATTGGGCGTGAAACTACGCTGAGACGCTTAGAACAGGCGGAAGAAACACTCAAGAGCCTTTTGGATTCACAGGCAGAAGTTACAGATTAAAAATTAAAGCCGGGTTTTTCAAAAGACCCGGTTTTTTCTCCTTTAAGGGCCTGAACAACACGTCCCCACTCTGCAATGGAGAGGGTCTCTGCCCGCCGGGAGGGCACGATGCCGGCAGAAGTCAATACGCCCGCTATATCAGAAGGAGAACGGTGCAATCCGGAAGCCAAGGTATTACGCAATTGTTTGCGTCGCTGTGAAAATCCGGCACGTACGACTTCGAAGAAAAAGGCAACATCGGTCACAGGGACCGGGGGGTGTGCATAGACATCCAGACAGACCACTGCGGATTCCACAGCCGGCACCGGATAGAATGCCCCACGTTTTAGCCGGGACAGGATACGGGGCTGCCCGTAGAACTGCACGCCCACGGCCAGCAGACTCATCTTCCCATCGGCAGCCACGATACGTTCCGCGACCTCACGTTGCACAGTAACAACCATACGAGCCGGGCGGACCGTGGCTTCCAGCAAATGACGGATCACTGCCGCCGTAATGTAATAGGGAAGATTGGCAACAACCAGGTAATAGGGTAATAATTGCCCCCATAACGGCAACCCCGGCGCAGAATCGGCCCCTAATAGCGCGGCAGGATCAAGCTCCAAAATATCCCC
>JAFGKB010000203.1 GCA_016928755.1 Anaerolineae bacterium
GGTAATACCGTTGAAGCGTTGTTGGAGCATGCCGGGCGCATATGTTATCGCAGTGAATCACGGGGCGACCCGGCATCTTTTTTGCGGGCGCGTTTGAGTGAAGGGCATGAGAGTATTATTGAGCATGCCAGTGCTACTTTTGAAATCGGTGGTATTAGCCGGGCTTGTTCCCACCAACTTGTCCGCCATCGCCTGGCCTCTTATAGTCAGGAAAGTCAGCGTTATGTCGATATGTCGGATCCTGAATTGGTGATGCCGGATGCTATTGCGCAAAATTTAGCGGCTAGCAAGCGCTGGCTAGGCTTTGTCAAAGAGGTGCAACAGGTATACCAGGAATTGCGGGAGTTAGGAATGCGTAAGGAAGATGCGCGCTTTGTATTGCCTAATGCTGTGGCTACCCGCATCCTGGTCACGATGAATTTCCGCGAACTCCTGCATTTCTTCCATTTGCGAATCTCTCCCCAAGCTCAATGGGAGATCTGCGCCGTTGCCATAAAAATGTTGGAGCTGGTGGCTTCCTATTCGCCCACTATTTTTGGTGATTTGCTTAGGGAACTTCAGGAAATGCATCCTGTGCTTTTTAAAGCTGCTGATTAAACGTATTTGCGATTCAGGCTAACGCAATAGAACCTTCCAGGAAACTACTATGGGTAGTTTCCTGGAAGGTAATGATAATAAGTAAATGGGGAGCCGTTTGCGTAATCTACCCTTCCACCATTGACTTTACATTGAGGAGGGTTTTCTGAGCCATCTCCTCAAAGCTTTTTATCACCATACCTTCTGCTACTTTAGCTGCCCCACTCAATTCTGCTTCAATGTGGAAAGTTAATTTGGTCCGCGATCCCATGTTCATATAGGTCCAGAGCATATGACCGGTAGCCAATCCCAGACTTTCAAATTCACCCTTCCAGCGATCACCAGGTACGAACTCGGTAACTTTGAGTTTAGATGGCAACGGTATTTTAGCGACCGTCATTGTGACCTCGACCTCAGTCCCTATCTCGCCATTGCCGGAGACTACATTAGATTGGGTTGCACCTTCAAACCAATTAGGCCATTGGTTGGGGTTTTTTACCATTTCCCAAATCTTGTCAACAGGAGCGTTAATATTAATACTTTGTTCTGTGGCTGGCACTGTCTACCTCCTTAAGTTCTACGATAAAAAATTAATAAAGTAAGATTCATTATACCTTACACCAAATTATAGCGTATCTTAGGGAGAAATCAATAGGTGAAAGGTACTGTTTTAAACGGGGCGGTTGGTTTTTAGTTGGTAGAAGGCGTTTATTGGATGGGTAGCGTAACTCTGAATGTACTGCCCACTCCCAATGTGCTTTTGACTTCAACTGTGCCGTTATGCATTTCACAAATTTCTTTAACTAACGCCAATCCTAACCCCGTACCGCCATAGCGACGGCTTGCACTGCCATCAACTTGATAGAAGCGTTCAAAGATGCGGTCCAGCTTATCTTCGGGGATGCCAATGCCGGTATCTTGGACCTCTAAAATCAACGTTTGATCGTGTTGTTTTAGTTGTACATAGATGCTACCCCCTTGAGGGGTGAACTTAAGGGCGTTACCGAGCAGGTTATCGAGCACGCGGTCCAGTTGTGTAGGATCTCCGTAAATCAGTGCTGTATTGGATTGCACATCTGTTATTAGTTCTAGTCCGGCTATAGCGGCAGCAGCTTTAAAATCAGGAACATGTTTCATAATTAATTCTGCTATATTGACGGGTTGGTATTCTGGCTCCTGGGTTTCAATTTCCAGGATTGCATTGATGTCTTCTATCAGTTTGGTGAGCATCCGGGTACGCCGGGTGATGATTTCGATAGCCGATTGCGATTCTGGGGGCAGTTTCCCAAGCTCGCCACTGTATAGTAGCTCTGCATATCCGCGCGCTATAGCCAGGGGTGTCCGTAGCTCGTGGGAGACATTCTGGATAAATTGGTTTTTCAGGTTGGCTAATTCCTTTTGTTGTTCTAGGGCGCGGGCTAACTCAGTGGCGCGACGTTCCTCTTCAGCAAAGAGACGCGCGTTTTCGATAGCTATCGCAGCTTGGGCCGCAAATGCCTGGGCTAAACGCGCGTGTTTTTGATTATAGAAGCCTGGCTCTTTTTTGTCTAAGGTGATAATACCGATGATTTGATTCCCAAAGATTAGCGGAACCCCTAACCAGGAACTGATTTTTGTCTCTGAATAGGGCGGTGTATTGAATTTTGCGTAGAGTTCTGGCGCATTTTCCAAGATCACCGGCGCACGATTTTGTACTACTAGAGAATTAGGGGAATCTTCTAGTGTTAAATCGAAAGTTAAGCCTTGGAGTTCTTCTATGTTTGCAAACCCTCGCCCCCCCATTAGCTCCAGCTTTTCACCGGTGCGTTGTTGTACCGAGGCACTGTCATAAGGAACTACTTTTTCGAGTTGGCTGAGGATCAAGTCTAATACTTGGGGCAAGTCCAACGTAGCACTAAGGGCTTGCGTAATGGCCTGGAGCGTTTCCGCCTCCCGGCGTCGTTCTGCCTCTGCAGACAGGAGACGGGCATTTTCAAGGTTAAGTAGAGCTTGTGCTAATAAGTTCGCAACCTGGTTGGTAAATGTGATCTCATCAGGTGTCCATTGGCGTGGATTACTCATATCCTCATAACATACTATTCCCACAACTCTGCCCTGTAAATAAATGGGTACTACTATGATAGATCTGATATCCTGGGTCTTGCAGTATGTATATGACCAATCTGGAACTTTAGGATTTGTGAACACATCGGGTATCACCATGATTTTTCCACTTTTAATCCGTGTGAGTTGCTGGATATGCATACTAAAATCAATGATTTTCTTGGGAGTTTCTTCTCTTGGTAAGGGGTATTCCTGGATACATTGCATCGAATCCCCTTGATCAAGAAATTGCCAAACCTTGACGCGGCTTACTGCTAGTGTATTGGCGGCGGCTTGTAAGATGGCTTGGAGTGCTTGGTCACGCTGGTCGGTGGCTATCGCTGGATGGGCTACCAGTTCCATAAGTGTGTTGTGTTGAGTTTGTAACCGTTCGATCAGTTGATTTTTTTCTTTCTCTGCCTTCCGGCGGGCTTCTCGAGAGCGGGCCTCTTGCAGTTCGCGTTGTACAGCCGGGGCTAAGCGTATGAGATTATCTTTCATCAGATAATCATACGCGCCGGCGCGCATTGATTCTACGGCTATGTCTTCACCTATGGTGCCGGAGACTATGATAAAGGGTAAGTCGAGTTTTTTAGTCTGGATAAGTTTTAATGCATCTAAGCCGCTGAATTTGGGCATTGAATAATCACTGATAACCACATCCCACTTTTCCTGTAAGGCTGTTTCCATATCTGCATGGGTATCTACCCGGTGGAAGGTCAAGTCTTTATACCCACCACGGCGTAAAGCTCTGATTATCAGTAAGGTATCATCTTCGGAATCTTCAATGATTAGAACCCGGAGTGGCATATTCATTATAGCCTCTTTTCCAGGGGGGGCGTGACGTTTAAGACTAACCAGTAAAGGCCCAGTTGCTCAACTGCATGTGTGAAGCGCATAAAATCTACCGGTTTGCGGATATAACTATTTGCCCCCAGGTTATAGCTCTCGATAATGTCACATTCTTCGTTGGAGGAGGTCATAATGATCACCGGTAGTAGTTTTGTCCGTGGGTCTTCCCGGAGACGTTTTAAGACCTCTAGCCCGTCAATTTTGGGTAATTTCAGGTCTAGGAGAATGAGTTCCGGGAGTTTGTGGTTTTTGCGATGGGCATATTTGCCGGTTGTAAACAGGTAATCCAGTGCCTCTGCTCCGTCGCGAGCTACAATTACCTCATTAATGATTTTACTCTTTTTGAAAGCTCTGAGGGTGAGTAATTCATCATCTGGGTTATCTTCGACCAATAAAATTGTTTTTGGTTGCATCGGGTCCCTCCCACATTAGGCTCAAAACATTAAGTTAAAAAAATTAAGCTTATGAAAGTATGATAAATAGAGAGTTAGGCTTAATTTGCTCTTAAGGTGAAATAGAAAGTTGCGCCTTTGTTTATTTCACCTTCTGCCCAAATCTTACCCCCGTGTTTATGGATAATCCGTTGTACTGTGGCTAATCCAATGCCATTGCCCTCGAACTCGGTTATAGTATGTAAGCGTTGAAATGCGCCAAATAGCTTGTTGGCATAAGCCATATCAAACCCGGCTCCATTATCTTTGATATAGTAGATGGTTGTATTAGCTTGTTGTTGTGTACTAAATTCAATCTTGGCCTGGGGTTGGTCGCGGGTAAATTTCCAGGCATTACCGATAAGGTTCTCCAGCACTATTTTTAACAAACTACGGTCACCTGTCGCGATAATATGGGGCTGGATAGTTATGGTTACCTGTCGCTCTGGGTCTAGTTGTTGGAGTTCGGAAGCGACATCTTGAACTAGAGCGCTTAAATCTACACGCTCTTGATGTATTCTTGTACGTGTGATCCGTGAGAGTCGCAAGATGTCATCAATGAGTTCTGCCATCCGTTGGCTGGCAGTGCGAACCCGTTTTAGGTAATCCCTGCCTATGTCGTCTACACAATCAGCGTAATCTTCTAGGAGGGCCAGGCTAAACCCATCAATGCTTCTCAAGGGTGCTCGCAAGTCGTGGGATACCGAGTATGAGAATGCTTCCAGTTCTCTATTAGCTGCTTCAAGTTGGGCTGTTCGTTCTTGAACTCTGGCTTCCAATTCGGATGCGTAGCTTTGTACTTGTTCGTAGAGTTGTGTTTGTTGGAGCGCAATCGCTAATTGGTTGGCAATTTCGGTCGCCGCTTCTATCTGGTCTTCTGTAAAGGCGTTGGCCTGTGTTGCGCCTAGGTTTAGACTTCCGATAACTATACCGTGGGCAATCATTCCAATATTTACTTGGGATTTAATGCCCTCATCGAAAAGTAATTGTTCCTTTGGTCCCCGTTGTGAAGGTTGTGCTAAGTTGTCCATAAAAGATACCTGGTGGGTTTTAAATAGGGTGTCGATCTCTTTTTCGTTGACGGGGAACCTAACATTTTTCCCTAGTTGGGTTTCTCCGTCGCTGTTGACGGCCAGGATATGCGCTTCCTGGCGTTCGTAGTCAAAGAGTGTTACGCTGGTGCGTTGACATGGCACTAATTGTTTCACATAGATGAGGGCCGAGTCGGCGATGGCCTCTGATGATTGGGCTGACAGTATGGCCTGATCGATTTTATGCAGGATGCGAAGCCGGGCTGTATATTGTTCAATGGCATTTTCTACATGAATTTGATCAGTAATATCTTTTCTGACTTCTATCCCACCTACAATCTCATCATATGCATTGCGTACTGGATGACCTCGAATAAGCCAGACTCTCCCATCTGCCGTTTTTTTCACTGCTTGGTGTTTACGGCCTATTTTGATAGCCAGAGTGACAGGACAATCATCCCCATGTTTTCTGTGCAGATCGGGCCAGATGTCATAACAGTATTGGCCGATTAATTCTTCCCTGGCTAACCCTGCTGCCTCACAGGCCGGCTGGTTGGGCCATAAGATACGATGTGCTTTGTCTTGGTAGATCACGTGTTCTGTTTGGCTGTCAAGGATCATTTCTTTTTCCCATTTAGCGGCTTCTAATGCTTGTTCGGCCTTTTTCTGTTCTGTGATATCACGGGCTATCAATTGTACCGCATAAGGCGACCCTTCGTGTTCCAGTCGTGAGGGGAAAATCTCAAGCCATCTATTATTAAGTGTGACCTGATAAGAGTGTAGTGCTTCTCCATTGCGCACTTGCTTAAAGACGGCTTGATATTCAGGGACTGACGCTCTCTTTATGACGTGTAGGTCTGTAAAGGGATTGCCAAGTATTTCTTCTTTTTCGATATTGAGAATGCTTTTTGTCGCGGTATTAAAATCCAACACGGCACCATCCAATGCAAGTATCAAAATGGCTTCAGGTGCGGACTCAAACAGCTCGTGATATTTCTGTTCGCTGAAATCCCAATGGTTCAGACCTGACCCTTGGCCCGTCCTATCCAATCTTTCTGGTTTTTTGTTGGAGCCATATTCTTCCTGGTGCTGTGTGTTAGTCATGATAAACCTGAGGCCGACGATATTTATGAGCACCGTGATTATACTGTGCGCGTATTTCCAGGCCGTGCCCTGGCCTAGCTCCAGGGTATTATAAAGACCCGCTGTGGAAATACCGTGCAAGGTTAATCCCAGGCATAAGAGGGCGAAGCGTAAATGCTGATAGGTTTTGGGGCAACGAAAATAAAGCAGTAGATGATAAATTCCTGCTTGTAGTGTAATGCCGGCTATAAATATGTTTATTATTGGTAGTATGTTCATAAGTCTGCATAAGAATGACCGGAAATTGGAAAGCAAAAATCCGTTAGCCTAGGCCGGAGTCTCCTTATAAGTATAAAACGTACTTGCATTATAGTCAAAATTTCAATCTGTAGATTACAGAGATTGCGACTTACTCCAGTTCAAATGTTATCAATGTAACGGTCTAGGGTCTTTTTCCCCATCTGCTGTCGCTGAGCTAAA
>JAFGKB010000204.1 GCA_016928755.1 Anaerolineae bacterium
AGCGAGCGGATTTCCTGCCGCTCAAAGCCGTGGCGTTCTAACATTGCAATTTGACCGGCGTCATCAGCCTGGCAACTGGCATCTAGGGTCAAAGACTCACCGCGCTCTTGCATAGCGCGGCGGATACATTCCACACCCCAATTGACCATTTCCAGCTCAATATCGGGATTGACAGCCTGCGGGTCGATTTCAAACCGCAAGTTGTCATAGAGATCGACAAAGGCAAATCCAACCATCCGGTCACCGGCAAACCACAGCCGGGTATTGTCCTGCACTTCGCGCAAAGCCAGGATTTCATGGAGATCAACGATACTGGGAAAATCGGAGATCCGCTCAGGAGGTCTGATAGCAATCAATAAGTCAATCATTGATTGCAAGTCTTCTTCACCAGCATAACTGCGATTTGTGAGATTTATCATTTTGCACCTCTACTATAGTTAGTAAAATTATCGAGTTAGACTTTTACTAATGCCCTCTCAACCTCGATAGGGAAGTTCAACAATACAAAACAACTATGTGACATAAGGAATTCGCTCTACTTTCATCTATTAGAAACTGCTATTAAACTCGGCTGCCCTCCTTAGAGATAAAAAGGCTTCCTTCAATGGTTGATTAACCGCACTATCAGGTTCCGACAAAACAAGTTCTTGATATGCTTCAAGAAAATCCAATCTTAATCGGTGAAATAGATGCAGAAAATGCCGTAAGAAACCAATACAATCTAAAATCACAAACTCAATTCCACCAGTCTCACGATAAAGTGATTTTGCATATTCAGCAACATCAATGTTAATTCTACCTGTGGTAATAAAAATGTAGTTGTCTATTCCTATACCTGAATCTGCGACCTTCTGAATAGCCAAATCAACATCCGCTTTTGTAACTTCCTTAGCTTTCATCTCATAACTTGTGACGATGTTTTCATCATCCACAAGCGTAATCTCCAGATCACCAAGTGCACCAGTCTGTAAGTCAGCAGCATTATGAGGCAATAAAGGCTTAGCTCGTTCCCCCAGTCTTTGAGATGCCGCTTGATAAGCCGCAGCAATAACAAGTACAGGAAGACGGCTAGACCTAGGTAAACTCAAGTGTTGAGCTATCAAATTAGTAATCTCTTCAGAGGACAAAGGAATACTATTAAGTGTTGTGTCCAGTTCTTGTAGTAATTGCTTCAATCTCCCTTCTTGTTCACGTTTCAGTAAAAGGAGTTGACGAATAGTCTCCTCAAGAAGTCCATTGGCAGTGATTTGCCCTTTATAAACAGCATCAAGAAGTTGAATAGTATATTCATACATCAGTTTTGGGCGGCCACTAATAACTAGGGAGGCGGAAAGAGGTACATTAATTGTTCTAAATCCAGGTGTCAGAAACGCCGTTGTCACATTAACCGGAAAATTGTTCTCTATGGTAAAAGGCCCAATATATTTCTCATCATATTCTGCTCGCCCAGAAAATGCATCTTCATCACCAATCTCAGTATACGGCTTGCGAATATCAACTTCTGGTCGATGAATTTTAGCTAATGCACAAGTCATTAACATACGCACACCAGCACGGTTACCCAAACACCGTGCTATATAAACAACTTTATCAAGAATTTCTACTTCAGAAATTATTGGGGTTTCGATTGACTCTCTAGCTCGCTGAAGAGCGTTTTCGAGTATTCGGCTTGGTGTTTCCATTTTAACTCTCCTTGATATCCAGCGGTAACTCTAACATTATAGTTCACCCAAAGCACTTCGGTCCGGTTATGTTTACTATTATCTATTCCTGTGTTTGTGGAATGCGCCTTCTTAACAGGAGCTTCAATATATTCCCAATCACCATATAATTCAGACATTAACTCACTATGGTAGCCAGAGAGAGCAACTTTACCATCAACATTATGAAGCACCTCTGCTAATTCATAATGTCCGTCATCCGTCATCTCATATGCATAGGCGTTAGTATCAGAACGTGATTCATGGATATATGGAGGATCGCAATAAAAAAGGGTCTCAGGGCTATCATAACGCTGAATCACTTCAATAGCAGGAGCATTTTCTATTTGAACTCGAAGCAACCTTTGAGCAATCTCTGACAACCCATCTACACTACCTAACCACCGGGAAACAGCGCCAGCCATACCCGCACGACTAGTTAGTTTACAATGTGCCCAACGTCCCTCACTTGCGGTTTGAGCTAGACCGGTACGAACTTGCCGGGCTCGGACAAAGAACCGTCGAGCACGTTCTAACTCTGAGAGGTCTCCTAAGTTACAATCTACGGCAATTCTCAATTCCTCCCTGGAAAATGGAGTTAATCCAATGGCTTCTAGTAGCTCTTCTTTTTGCTCCCTCAATACCTTAAAGAAATTCACCACTTCACCATCAATATCATTATAGGTTTCTACAGGAGATGGCTCTCTGTTAATCAATACCGCTGCGGACCCACCAAAAGGTTCGCAGTAATGTTTTGTATAAGGTAGTAATGGGAGTAACCAGTTTAAATGGCTATATTTACCGCCATACCAACCAAAAGCAATTTTCTTAGAACTCATAATTTTCCCTAACAGTCATAATCTGTTCTACTTTTACAATAAAATTGGATTTCATTATAATTCATTACTCAATGTGCTTATTGTTAATCAGTATACACTTATGCAAAGTAACTGCAATATTCCCACGAGCAGCAAGAGCCGAAGCAACAAGCCCATCACCGGTCATTCTCTATCACTAAAGTTCATTTAAACCCAAACAACCTCAACAAAAGCACCTTACTATACCTTTACTGATTTTGTGGTATAGTCTCCCATTGTGTAACCAAAAACACTTAGCGTACATATAACCAGGAGGATATATGTCAGAAAAAGAAGCACCCCAACAAGAGAAGAGGTCTGTATTCAAGCTTCTATGGGGGACACTCATACATCCCAAAGATACCTTTAGCTACCTAAAAAACGATGGCCGGAAGGCGTGGTGGGGAGCAGCAATACTTATCCTGTTACTCACCCTTGCTCCATTGATAGCCGGTATGATAACAGCACAGCAGCAGCTTGCTGCCACAATGATGGGACCCGAAATGATGGGGACAAGCGAGTTCTCAGTAGAACCCATGTATGAATATGCTCCCCCAACGGAACCTGAAATGCCAACCGGCCCGAATCTCTTCAATGTCATAGCCTCTATCCCCGGCACAATCATCAGTTGGCTGGCCTGGGGCGGAGCACTCTATCTCGCCAGCGTCTTCTTGGGCCGCAGTAGCAACTTCGGTCAGATGTTTCGCGTGGCAGTTTGGACATGGTTGCCTTATGCCATCCGGGGAGTGATTCAAACCCTCTACATATTGCTTACCAAACAACAGATTATCAACGCGGGACTTTCTGGATTCATCATTGATAAAGGGACAACGGCTATCATTCCTCCAGGGCCAGGAGAATTAGCTCTGTCCAGCATCTTAGGCAGCATCGACCTCTACCTCCTCTGGAACCTGGTACTACTCATTATAGGCTTTATGGTATTCACCAACCTCCCCCGTAAAAAGGCCCTAACAGCGATCCTCACAACCTGGGCACTTTTTACACTCCTAAGTACCCTACCCGCTGTTATAGGCGGCATATTTACCGGAAGTTTCTAAGTTTAGGAACCAGGGCAGATGACAATGCAAACAACAGGGGATAAAACCCCATTTATCACCATCCAAGACCTCCACCGCGATTTCAAGATGGGTGACCAAGTGGTTCACGCATTGGATGGCGTGAGTATGACCATTGATAAAGGTGAATTTATCGCCATCATGGGGCCATCGGGATCGGGGAAATCAACGCTGATGCACCTCTTAGGTGGATTGGATCAGGCAAACAGCGGCAGAATCCAGGTTAATGGGTACGAGATTACGGCCTTGGATGAAAATGACCTGGCCATCTATCGCAGCTCTGAGATCGGCTTTATCTTCCAGGCGTTTCATCTTATCGCAACGATGACGGCGCTGCAAAATGTAGAATTCCCGATGATCTTTACACGGGTTCCGGCACAGGAACGACACGCGCGCGCCCAAGCTCTCTTAGAGCGGGTTGGCCTGGCAGACCGCACGCACCACAAACCCTCAGAACTCTCCGGCGGGCAGCAGCAGCGCGTAGCCATCGCCCGTGCACTGGCTAACGATCCCGGAATTATCCTGGCCGACGAACCGACCGGAAATCTGGACACCCATACCGGCAAGGAAGTTATGGACTTGCTCACACAACTTAACCAGGATGAAGGTCGTACTATTGTTATTGTCTCCCATGACCCGTCAGTCACCCAGTATACAACCAGGAATATCCATCTATTAGATGGAAAGATTGTAACAACTTCAGAACAATAAAGAGCAGAGGATAACGACTATGCATGATCGGACTAAATGTATCATAACAGCATTACTTTTAACGACGCTTTTGATACTCGGCACAGCGGAGTTGATCTCCGCACAGACGCCCGTCAATGTGGAACCTTCGAGCTTACGCAGCGACCAGGGCGGGATGTTGAGTATTTATGCTACCGGGGTATTAACGTTTAATACCCAATACACAGTACGCTTAGAGGGCTATGGCATTCTCACAACCCAATATGTGAATCCCACAGCGTTGCAGGCCAGCGTCCCCGCCGGGCTATCATCCGGGAGCTACAATCTAAAAGTACTCAATGAAACAGGTATAGAAGTAGGTACAGGAAGTGTAGTTATACAAGCCGCTCCCAAACCCACTTCAACCCCCAAGCCCGACTCTCCACCTCCGGCGGGACGGCCGATTCTCACAATCCGTAACTACGTTGTAGAGCCGCTCCAGGTAAGACCGGGACAAGAGTTTACCGTAAGTGTTGAAGTTTATAATAACGGCAGCCGGGCCGGGGAAAACACCATTGCAGTCTTCCCCGGTGGGACCTTCCTGCCCGTTGGCGAAAACGGCCATATGTTCTGGCAAGTTCATATCAACCAGACCTTTGTGGCTACCCAACGGATGCGCGCCCCGAAGGAAATCGGCAATGGCATCCACAATCTACAGGTGAATCTCTCGGCGAATGATTGGGAAGGTAACCATTATGACTACCCCCAGACTATCGCCGTCGAAATTATCGGAGCCAGCAGCGGCGCGACTTTTACCGGTAAGCCAGAGTTGGTCATAGAAGGGTCAAAGACTACTCCGGAAGTTATCACACCCGGCAGCCCTTTTACCTTGACACTAAATATCGCCAACCGTGGCAGCCGCACGGCAATCAACGCGGGGGTCTCCGCCGATACCCAGGTTGTGATTCCATCACAAGGGGGTGGGATCGCTACTGCGGATACTATCGCCATTGATGAAGTTATCACCCTTACATTGCCTCTGCAACTCAAAACCGGGCACGAGGGCGGTCGCCAGGGCCTAGGGATCACTTTATCAAGCAGCGATTACGGCGGCGGCAGTTACTCAGCACAGCAGACCATAGGACTGGATATCGATACCAGCTTAGCCAACCGCCCCCAACTCTTGATTAAGAACTCGACAACTGTCCCAGGACATATCTCACCCGGTGACAACTTCACACTGACATTGGCACTCAGTAACGCCGGTGGAGGAGATGCGCAACGACTGACATTGGCCCTGGGAGGGGAGGATGGCGAAAATCTAGGCGTTTTCGTCCCTATAGAGGGAGGTAATGTCACATTTATTCCCAATATTGCCGCCGGGGCAACCGAGGAAATCCATATACGGCTCTTGGTTTCCGGCAATGCCGAGACCAAAGCCCATAACCTGCCGGTAGAGTTAGCTTACGATACCGGGGCCGGCACACGGGAAAAAGACACGCAACGCATCAGCATTATGATACGCCGGCGGCCCCAGTTTAAAATCAGTTTCTACCGCCCGGTAGAAGGTGTGATGGTAGGGCAACCCTTCCCACTCCCTATAGAGGCCGTGAATACCGGTACCGCCCGCTTCAATATACCAAATCTGGAAGTCACGGGAGAGGGGATGGAGTTTACCGGGGAAACCAGTACTTATATCGGCCAATTAGATGCCGGTGGCTCCTGGACACTGGATGCAATGGCAATAGCCACAGAACCCGGCCCTAAAGACATTGTCGTGAACTTGCACTATGTTGATGACTTAAACCAAACACAGGTGTTAAGTGAAGTGTTAACTGTGGAAGTTATGGAAATACCGGATATGGAAAACATGCCCGGCCCTGATGGTATGCCGGTAGGGCCGGAGTCAATGCCCGAAGGTCAACCGGAGAGCCTGGGGGGAAAGATAGGCCGGTTTTTCAAGGGACTATTAGGGCTAGGGAGCTAAAATATGGCACTGCGCGATCTCCTGGCCCTGGTGATCAACAACCTGCGCCGTATGAAGGCCCGGGTGGCGATGACGGCTACAGGCGTTATTATCGGTACCTCAGCAGTGGTCGTGCTGATGTCACTGGGCGCAGGTTTGCAGAAACAGGCTTCCGAGAGTCTTTACAGTCTGGCAAGCCTGGATGAGTTAACTGTGTACAATAACCGTTACCGGGTAAGCGAGGCCGAAGATGCCACTCAACAACAAGCGGATAGACCTGTACTCAATCGCGAGACATTGGACAACATCCAGCAAATGGAAGGCGTAATCGCGGTTATGCCCTTGATGATGGTAAATATGCAAGGGCCGTTAAAGCTTGACAAACAAGAGGGTTGGGCACAAGCCTATGGGATTGATATGGACGCCTTCAAAATTATCGCCAAGCTAGACCAAGGCACACTGGACACCTACCGGGGACAGATCATTGCCGGGGCGTCGGTAGGTGAGTCCTTTATCCCTTGGGAAGTCAGAGAACAAAGTGAAACACCGCCACCTCCCCCCGATCTTCTGAATCAAACCCTGCAAATGACCAGCTACCAGTTCAATGAGGGCGATATGATGCCGACTGAAATCGTGGTAGGACGGCTTGAAGTGGTAGGCGTTTTAAAGAGTATGGGCTATATGTACAATTACAGTATCTTCATGCCTTTAAAAGAAGCGCAACGCCTGAACCAACGTATGAGTAACGGTCAAACTCAACCCAACCTGGACAAGGAAGGCTACGAACAAATTATTGTGAAAGTTGAGGATCCTAACCAAGCCACTGTCGTGGAGCAGGCACTAACAGAGCAGGGATTTTCCGTACAATCAGCGCGGCAAGAATTGGAAGGTATTAACCAGTTTTTCCTGATTGTGCAAGCCATTCTGGGGGGAATTGGAGCAATAGCCTTGCTGGTTGCCGCATTTGGTATTGCCAATACGATGGTGATGGCGATTTACGAACGCACCCAGGAAATCGGGCTAATGAAAGCTCTGGGAGCCACGAACCAAGATGTTATGTCTGTCTTCCTGGCCGAAGCCGGGAGCATAGGGCTTCTCGGTGGTCTAGGTGGGGTATTGCTATCGGTGGGACTGAACACAATTATCAATATAGTAGGTCGCTCACTTCTTCCCCAAGATGGCGGACTGTTCGGCGGGCCAGGACAAGAAGGGGCTATATCACTGACAGCAATGCCGCTGTGGCTCCCCATCTTCGCGATCTTCTTTGCGACAATGATTGGAATCGCATCCGGCATCTATCCTGCTATTCGAGCCGCTGCACTCAGTCCTATCCGCGCACTAAAATATGAGTAAGCGAGTCCTATCACTTCTTTGACATCTTGATAAAAATTGATAGGATTAGGTATAAACAACTACCCAAGAGCTAATTTGGAGAATATATATGCTTGCTGTAGGTACATTGCTGCAAAATCGTTATCGTGTAGCGCGCCAACTGGGAAAAGGTGGTATGGGCGCGGTTTATCGAGGATGGGATGCCCGGCTCAATATCCCGGTAGCTATCAAGGAGATGCTACCCCAACCTGGCCTTGATCCCTATCTGTTAAGCCAGTTACAGGCACAATTTGAACAGGAAGCAGGGACATTAGCCCGGCTCAATCATCCCAACCTGGTGCGCGTCACCGATTTCTTCGAGGAAAACGAGAACGCCTACCTGATTATGGATTTTGTAGAAGGGGACAGCCTGGCAGATCGCATCGCCGAGGTAGGCCAGTTACCGGAGGAACAAGTCCTGATATGGGCACGCCAACTCCTGGATGCCTTGGCTTACCTGCATAACCAAAAGTTCATCCACCGGGATGTGAAACCCCAAAATGTAGTTATCCGCGCTAACGGGCAAGCGGTATTAGTAGACTTTGGATTAGTAAAACTATGGGACCCTAACGATCCCCATACTAAAACGGCAATGCGGGGGTTAGGCACGCCGGAGTATGCCCCACCGGAGCAATATGGTGACCCTTCAGCCGGCCATACCGACCCGCGCAGTGATCTATACAGTCTGGCAGCCACACTCTACCATGCCCTAACCGGAAAGATCCCTCCCACAGCAACACAGCGTATTGTCAATCCGGCGGCGATGCAGCCTATCAGGAAGATCATACCCAATATCCAGGAGAGTACCCAGGAAGCTATCTCCAAAGCTTTAGAACTCCAACCTACAGCCCGTTACCAAAACGCGCAAGAGATGATGGAGATACTATGTGCCGATATTCCATTCATCACAACCGGGAGCTTGAAAACACTCCCCCAAAAAACCAAATCGCAGCCGGTTGAACCGGTTAACGGGGAGACACCCCCCATTACCAGTTCAGGGAAACCAGGTTCCCGGACTATAACCACGCCTGGTATCCGCCAAACACCTGCAACTACGCCCCCACAATCTATCACACTGCCACCCATTCCCCAGGATAGTTCAGTCATTGAAAGCCAGCCGCCGGTTACACCG
>JAFGKB010000205.1 GCA_016928755.1 Anaerolineae bacterium
ATGTAGGATAGTCGTTGTGGATTATGGGTTTTCGTTCCCGGATACAGTCCGCCCATACGCCAGCTTGATCTATGCTATACTGCATCCCTTTACCTTTTATTTGACAGTATTCTGTTTTAGTTCTAACCGACCAGCTTTGTAGTTTGATAGATTGTTTTTCCTCTTCTACGAAATGGTAAAAACTGATGGTGCTGTTGGTGAGTTTCTCAACTTCGGCTAGGGTTTCTTCTAACAGATCATCTAATGAATGGGCAGTTGAGAATTGCAATAGACGCCATCGTGCGGCATTGATCCCTTCACTCAATTTCCGCTTGGTAATATCGCGCAGTATACCCTGGGTCGCTCTACCGTTGCGGTAGGGTATATAAGAAACTGATACTTCTACAGCTATCTCATTGCCGTTTCTATCCAGTGCCATAAACTCATAACGGGGACTAAGTTCTTCTCCTGTACTTAGTTTTTGTTGCCGCTTCTGAACCATTGCCCGGCTTTGCGGCGCGACCAAGCGTTGGAAATTAAAATCTGGAGACTGTGCCTCTTCTTGTGTGATACCAAAGATTTTTGTAAACTTAGGGTTGATAACCTCAAATTTATTATTATAAAGTAGGTAGATAGCATCTTCTGATTGCTCAATCAGGGAGCGGTATTGCATCTCACTCGCGCGTAATGCGATCTCCGCTTGCTTGCGTTGGGTGATGTCGGTGTGGGCACCTGCCATACGGATGGGAATTCCTGTCTTGTCCCATTCAACAACTCGGCCACGATCCAATATCCATACCCAGTTCCCATTTTTATGGTGCATTCGTGCTTCGCACTCATAGTAGTCTAACTCACCGGCAAAGTGTTGTTCCAATAGTGATCTGGATTTCTCTAAGTCATCCGGGTGGACAAAAGTATACCAGGTCTCGATGCTGACCGGTTGTAGTTCTTCGAGTGTGTAGCCAATGATCTCTGCCCAGCGTTCGTTGAATATCGTTTCTCCCGTCTGTATATACCAGTTCCAGAGACCAATGCCGGCGCTTTCGACGGCGGTATCTAGTCGTTCCTGGCTTTCTCTCATCGCTTCTGCCGCCAACTTGTGCTCGGTGATGTCCATAAAATTACCGAGTACTTTGATGATTTTACCGTCTTCTTTTTGCGCTTGTGCGGTTGTACGAATCCACTTTTTCTGCCCTTGAGCGGTTGTAATTGGAAATTCAAGATCGTAACCAATTCCTTCTTCTACACAACGCTCAAAAGCCGCTAGAATTACCGGGCGGTCCTCTGGTGCATAGCATTCCGCACTATGTTCAATATGTTCTCTCGCGCCGGGGGGAATTTCCTGGGGACTGAAGCCATGAATATAATAGGTCTCGTCAGTCCAAAACATAACCTGTTGCTCTATGTCCCATTCCCATCCCCCTACATAGGTCAGGCGTTGGGTGGCGTTGAGCAATCGTTCCCTCTGGCATAGCGACTCTGCCAGGGCGCGGTGTTTTTTCTCACTCTCTGCCAATTGGGTTTGTCGTGCTAAAGCTAACCGGTTGTGGTGGTTAGTAGCCAACATGCTCAATGTTGAGACAACCAGGAAAAAGGATAGGGGGCCGCTGGCAAGCATTATGAGTGTCACTTGTGGGATGGTTAATGCCAGGACCACCATACCGGTGACACTGAGGAGTACTACAATGCCGGTGGCGGGAATGGAGAGTAACATATTGGCCAATAGTACAGGGATAACCATGAAAACTAACATGTCGAGTTTATCCGTAATCTCTTGGTAAGACAACGTTTTTGATAAATTGGTTGTCATTACCATAAGTAACCCAACTGCGGCTGATATTGTGGTAAGGAATGCAGCGGGTTGATAATGGCCGGTTTGGTTCAATCTGTACGCCAGGACAAATATAGCTAATACACCGATCATAATATAGACATCTGGATTTTCTTGAGAGGGTGAGTGCGCAAGAAGAGCAGGTGGAATAAATAACAAAATAATCAGTAAGATAAGGGTGATTAACACGGCTGTCAATAAATGTGCTTGTTGGTGATATTTTGTATTCTGAGGGACTATTTTAGATGTGGTAAGTCGGTGCCAGATATCTATTAGCAGCTTTGCGGGCGAATCTTGAGAGTTTTTTGCCATCGCTAAAATTCCTTAAATAGGAACAGATTAGGACATTAATTGTAGCCTAAAAAATGAGTGAGAATTATAGGGCTTATGCACTACAGTATACTATAAGTTATGGTAAAGGTGAATTCAAGTTGTGAGTGTATTAAAGACTGGGGAGTTCTTATCTGGTGTGTTTCCTATCACATATTCTTAACATTCCCCCGCTGCGGGGTATAATTCCAGGGGTGGGCGTCTTCTTACATTCAATCAAAGCGTCACTATAGGAGTACATTATGCCCAAGAAACTGGATCAGATTCTTGTTGTAGATGTAGAAGCAACGTGCTGGGATGGGCCTAAACCGTGTGACCAGGAGAACGAGATTATCGAGATCGGTTTGTGCGTGGTGGATGTGGCGACATTGTCGCGAGTAGAACGGCGCAGTATCCTGGTAAAACCGGAATGTTCGAAGGTGAGTACTTTCTGCACGGAATTAACCACACTTACACAGGCTGATGTAGATGACGGGATACCGTTATCTAATGCGTGCGCATTGTTGCACGAGGAGTACCTGGCGGGTAAAAGACTCTGGGCCAGTTATGGCAATTATGACCGCCAGCAGTTTGAGCGTGAATGTGCAGCGAAGGGTATTCCTTATCCCTTTGGCCCTGGTCACCTGAACGTCAAGACATTGTTTGCGGTGTCACAGGGACTGTCGCGTGAGGTCGGTATGGCGCGGGCGTTGTCTCTGGTGGATCTTCAATTGGAAGGAACGCACCATCGCGGTTGTGATGATGCCTGGAATATCGCAGCCTTGCTTATTAAACTCCTGGAGCGTATGTGATGATTTGGACCGCAGGCATCTTGCCTGCATATCTTGGAGCGCGGGTATCTTGCCTGCATATCTTGGAGCACAGGCATCTTGCCTGCATGACTTAGAAGGAGTAAACTATGGAGAAAATTGTTATACCCAGTGGGGAAGTCGGTAAATTGGAGCAACTAGCCGGTAAACCGCAGGCCTTGGTGCAGCTTATCGCCAAGAATTATGACCACCCTGGATTGGAGTCTCTCGCGGCTGTGCTTACTCAACATGGAGCTGCTGTGGCGGAGTTGGATATGTCCCTGGCTTTTCCTCATCATCCTTATACCCACGATTTACGTGCTTTTGATTTTGCTGAAGCTTGCCCCAACCTGGTGAGTTTGACTGTGGGGCGTTGCCATCTTAATGAAACGGTGCTCCTGCACCCGGCATTAGAGCGGGTCCGGTTGGATGATTGTTGGCTTTATACTTCTGATCCCCTTCGTTTGGGATACCCGGATAGCCCGGCCTCGAAAGTTATGCGTCTTGATCTGCAAGAGGTGAATTGGGGCAATCTGGAAGAAGATTATCTCGGTCATCTGGCGTTTGGTCCGGACTCGGTGTTACAAGAGTTTATCTATTATGGGGACGAGGATAATATGGAAATCTACCCTGAGATGATAACTTTTGACGGCTGTCCGCATTTGAACGATGTCGGGATTCATGTTTGTGGTGGTTGGTTTGTGGAGTTCAAAGGTGATCTACCGGCTTTGTCTGATGTCGGGATTTCCAGCCAGCGTTATGGTGACCATCGCTTTTCCTTTGATGAAATCGGTGCTGGCAGTTCTGCTTATGCATTGCGATTGCGTGATAGACAGGGGAGCTTTTCCGGTAAGAAATTCCTCTTTGCCGGTGAGTTCCGCCTTCTTAATTTAGAGAAAACGCACCACATTATCACCCAGCTTGGGGGCGAGGTGGTTGATACACCATCTTCTGAGGTAGCGTTTGCGGTGTTATCTGATGATGAGTATGCTGCTTACGAGGCCGGTACACCCTCACCCTTGGTTGCGGAGCTTGTGGCTTTGGTGGAGCAGGGCGCGGGTATTGATATTGTGGATGATTCTACCTTCCGTGGTGATATTATCTATAGTTGGTATTGAGTTAACAAGGGGGAGTCTATGTCTTGGCGTAAAATACGCGATACATCGGAGATGAATAAAACTTCAGCTTATCGCACGGATAACCTGCATGCTATTCATGAAATTGCGGCTTGGCCTGATTTCTGGGTACTGCGGGGTGCATCTGCTACAGCCGGTCATATCCTTTACGGCTTGGATATCCAGGCTAACCGTTTAGTCTGGTCTCTTGGAGGTTTAAACTACCCAGAGGGGTTAGGATGGACTTGGAATTATATGCCGTTTCTGGCCCAGACCTCTGACTTGGTTGTTGTGGCGACCTATGTGGGCCGCAACCGCGAGCGGGTCTGGTTGTTGGCTTTGGAACCACATAGCGGCGATCTGGTCTGGCGCAAGCCGGTGGCCTGGTTGCGCCGTAGTGGTAAGTCGATCTATGGTCTGCAGTTCATCGGTATTATCAGCACCGGTGAGCATCTCGTCGTGATGGAGAATCGCGGAGAGCAGAGTGTGGAACCATATTTGCTTTGGCTTGATCCGGATACCGGTGAGACGGTCCACGAGTGCCTAGCCCCTAGGAGCGAAGAGCCGGCGGCGATTGCCGGCGGCTATATTTACTTGAGCAATGGAACTGCTCAAGAGGATTCATGTGGCCTTTATCGTGTGCCGGTTACCCCTGGTGCGGGCGATGTTGAGCGTCTTTTGTCCGCTCGTGTGACTTCGCTGTTGGCACGGGGAGATTCGGTTTATGCCGTCCATGCCGGTGAGGATTTATACGATTGGACTTTTGCCCGGTGGAATGCACGCACATTTGAGGAACAGTGTGCACAGCAGCTTTCTTGGGAGGAGTGTAATTATTGGCCGCGACTGTGGGAGGTTGATCCGCAACAGCCTGACCACATCATCTTGCAAAAAGATACGCGGCTGTGGTGTATGGACTTGCGTACCGGGGCGATGGCCTGGGAGCATGACTTTGAGAACAGCTTAAATGTTGAGCGTGTTTTGCGTTCGCATCATGGGATGCTGCTTAATAGCAATGTGGGATTAGAAGAGCTTAACCCGTGTACCGGCGACCGCAGTGATTTGGGCATAACCGGTGAGATTGACGTGGCTATAGTGGCGGGGGATTATGTTCTCACTTCACAGACTTTTGGCTCAGGTTCATCTCTCTATGTTGCGGAAGGGTCTCCCTCAGCGACGTTGCATCCTGAACCGGTCACCGGCGATGAATCTTGGACTAAGTTCAAACTCCGTACGCTATTACCTGATCTGCTCATGGATCCACGTGATAAATTGGAGACCGCTTTTGGCAAGTCTGCCGGGCGCGGTAGTCTTAACACGCTTTTTAAAGAGGTGCGACAGATTACCAAAACTAGCCAGACTCACCAGAAGGTTAAGGCATATTTCAAGGCGCTTAAGGCTGGTGAATTGGATAATGGGCCACTCAATTTTACATCGTTGGTGAAATTGCACACTGGTTGCTTCTTTTACCCGGACCTGTTCAGCTTTGGCCCAGATGAACACTTCTTCCCTGGGATGCTTATGGCTGGTGAATACGGCGGGGTTGAGTTCTACTTGATGCTAGAAACTGGTAAAGTGATCTCTTTGCACCACGACGCCAGTTTCTATGAAGTCGCTGCGGATGTGTGGCAGGAGGTTGAGCAGCGGGTCAAGGCATTTGAATGTGCGTTCCCTGCACGAGGTGGGGTCTTAGATATTGCGCAGCTTATGCATTTTCAACAGACCTTTGCCGGCGTGAGAAGTACTGGTGATCTTATGGATTTAGATACCCGTGATTTTCTGGCCTGTACTGCTAGGGCTTTTGGTTGGAGCCTTAAAGAGTTGCGCCGGCAACTGGATCAGAACTATTTACCACTGGAATTTCTCCATATTCATGAGGAAGAGTTGGAGGTATTGGACACTATGCTTACGGAGGAATCAGAATGACAGATAATGATAATCAGGCTGTTTACCGGCGGCTGGCCCGGCGTTTGGATGCGTTGCCGGAGGG
>JAFGKB010000028.1 GCA_016928755.1 Anaerolineae bacterium
CGGTTCCGGGTCAGGTTCAAGTTGATCGATCATCAATTCCAAGGCGATACGTTTATCGTCTTCAGCTTCGAGAAACGTCACCTGACCACGAAAATGCACAGAGCGAAAGGCATGTTCGCATTCTGTCGCCACATAGCCATGGTCCTCAAGAATCTGGCCCCAGACAATAGGATTACGGGCCAGGTAATCCCGCTTTTTCCCCTCGTGGGCACAATGGAAGTAGAAACACTGCTCCTCAGCATCGAAACCATAATTTAGAGTTACCAGGTAAGGCTCATCGTTATAGGCCATCGCCAATGTCATAAACTGCTGGCCCTGGATAATACGCAGCAGTTTATACTCATCCTTGATTTCTTTTTCAGAACGGCGTAAATGGTAGGGAGACATAGACTTAAACTCCTATCAAGGTCAAACAAGTACTTTCCTAATTTTAAATCCGGACTTTGAAAGCATCCTTGAGAAAGATATCAAGTTGCTGGGATTGCTGGCGCAGTTGATTTACCAAAGCCGGGGCCTCGCTCGCTGCAGCCTCTGGCCCCATCGCTTGCAGACGGATGACCTCAGTCACCACACTATCCATTTCATTAGCCAGGCTGAGAAGTTGTGCTTCCACGCGGTCTAACTGTGTGGAGACGGTCTGCAACTTCGCCAGGCGGTCCTCTAGGGAACGGCGAGATTCTTCGTACTCACGACGCACTACCGGGTCGCCGGTACTCTCGATCATAGCGTTAATCTGCTGAAGATCGGTTTGCAAATCTGACTGGGATTGCGTCACCATGCGATAATTCTCAAGCTTTGTCATTCGCTCACATAACGCATAAACCTGTTTGGTCAAATTATCAATCTCGGTGTGAATTGGTTGTAGTACCTTGCGAGTCCGACCCGCAGCCGAGGCCAGACTGTTAAACACCCCCACCTGGGAACGCTCGATGCGATCAAAGTACCGTTGGAAACGTTGGGCTAGACCGGTGCGGCTCTGCATCTCATGATTAATGCGTAGTGAGGGGTCACGAGCGACCAACACTACCATAACCAACCAAATTACCAGCCCTGCCGGGAACAGCCACCAAGCCGAAATTAGGCCGGCAATGGCCGCCGCAACTAACATCAACAAATTCAGCGGGTGAAGTAAAGCTGTTATAAATGGAGAACGCATCTTATCACTCCTTCTCTAACTGGCGTCATTAAAAAAACGTTGCAATTTTTGCATAGATTTCGTTAATTGTCTCCGGAGTGCTATCATACTGCTCTCCCCCGGTTATCTCTGCAATCTTAATCATCACATCACGATCGGCATCTTCACCAAATGCAATCGTGAAGATCTTCGTTGCGGATCCGCCCTCGCTTAAATCACCAACCTGGGCTACCAACTGCTCTAATGTAAGCTCCGACGCCGTATCCCGGCCATCGGTCAATGCTACAATAGCCTGAATATGCTTAGGATTACCCTTCTGGCGTAACTCATTATAAGCTAATTGTACTGCATCATATAAGCGCGTGTCACCACTTTCAACAATTCCAGAAATACGCCGGGTCACATCCGCGCGTTTCCCCCCTAACTCGGAAAGCGGGGACATCGTAATAATAGCGTCATTAAATAAAATGACCGCCAAGTGATCCCGGTCATCCAACAGATCGATAAACTGTAATAAGCTAAGCCGCGCCGAGGAAATTTTATCCCCTTCCATACTGCCGGAAACATCCATAACAATCACCAAATCCACCGGCTTTTTCACCTGCCGCCAGAGGTTCTTGATGCCGGAAATCACCTCAGCCGAGGGTACTTCTAAAACGGTTTTGGGCTGTTCTGGGTCCACACCATGTAGGATGTCTAACGGCGAACTTAACGGAATTGCAGGATCGGCCGGGCGGAACCCTAACTCAATCGCACGTTCTTGTTGCGGCTTGGCTAACAGAAAGTCCTCGAAAGCTTTAGCTGCTTCCCGCTGTTCATCGCTCACCCAAGGGGCGTTAAGAATTGCGTAGGGGTGATTACTCCAAATTGTGCCCTCTTTGGGATAAATAGCGACCACCGGCAACTGGGTCGTCTCACCGGCTAGGCGTTTGCTCTCCTGGGCCGATACCAGGTTTTCGTACATTACCGCCGCACTGAGATAGGACGGGCCACGTTCAAACATGCGCCGGGCAAAGAAGCCGGTGCTAGTTCCATAGTGGATAATGCCGGTCTCTACTGCCGTCATAAAGTCTTGCACCTCTGACTTCTCTAGGTCTGCTAAGGTCAAGTCGCGTTGCTTACCGGCTCCGGCATAAGCCTCAGCAATAACCGAGACTATCCCACTGTTGCTGAAATTCGGATGCGTATGACCAAACTTAAAGTTACCCCACTCTGGGTAGCCATAAGCGGCCCAGCCTTCGTCCAAAGTTGCCAATTCACCGATATCAGCCCAGCCTAGCTCCCGTTCCGGCCAACCGAGGGCTTCGGCCATAGGTCTCCACATCGCAATTACAACCGGGCTAAGTACCAGGTCAGGCGGTGTGCCAATAACCAAGTCTTCAGTATGTTGCTTGCGCCACTCTGCATTAGTCACCGGCACATAGACCGAGGAAGCAGGACTCCACACGGTAGGTTGGAGAGTCCCGGCAATAATACTATCGGCAGATTCTATAGACCCCATAGGGGTGGCTGCTACAACGATAATCGCGCCGCTTGTTGTCTTATTACGGGCATTGTTATACTCCTCAACCAATGGCTCTAGCCACTCTTCTTTTTCCGAACCATAGATAATACTGATGTTTACCTTTTTCCCCGTCACAGAGGGGAATGGCAACCCCTTGCTACCACATGCAGTAGTGAACAATACAATTACCAATACTATCCCAAGGAGCCTACTATATGTAAAATACCGGCTTTGCATCCTCTTAAACCCTCATCATTAGAAACCACAGATAAATCATTACTCCAATTATTATATACCATACCTTCCTGGAAGCGACTCTCTGACAAGCTAAGAAGCTTCCAGGAAGGTATACTGTCTTTTAGAAGAACGTTGCGATCTCAGCATACACTTTGCCAATATTTTCAGGATCGCTATCGTACTGTTTCCCACCGGTGATTTCAGCGATTTGTTGCATTACACTGTGATCAGCATCCCCACCAAAAGCAATGGTAAATATCTTCGTTGCATTCCCGCCTTCGCTCTGGTCACTGATCTGTGAAAGCAGAGTATCCAGGTTGATAGGCGAAGCGGTGTCCTTGCCATCGGTAAGCGCGACTACACCACGAATATGTTTCGGGTCACCGTATTCACGTACTTCCTGGTAACCTATGGATACCGCCTCATAAAGACGTGTTTCCCCGCCCTCTGTAATACCGGCAATACGGTTGCGCACGTCGTCACGTTTGTCCGCTAAGGGGGAAAGTGGCGTCAGTGTCACAACCCGGTCACTGAAAAGAATTACTTCCAGGCGGTCTCTATCATCCAACATATCCACGAACTGCATTAAACTATTACGGGCCGCGGCAATTTTATCCCCACGCATACTACCGGAAATATCCATAACCACGACCAAATCCACGGGTTTTTTCACATCCCGCCAGAGGGCCTGTATGCCGCTGATTACTTCAGCCGAGGGGACTTCCAAAACCGTGTTTGGTTGGGTGGGGTCAACACCATGTTGAGTATCCAAGGGGGAGGTCAAGGCAATAGAAGGATCGGCGGGCCGGAAGCCTAGCTCAATAGCACGGAATTGTTGCGGCTTATCCAATAAGAACGCCTGGAATGCCTCAGCCGCTTCTTTCTGCTCTTCCGTAACCCAGGGCGCACTCAGAATGGCGTAGGGATGATTACTCCAGAATGTACCTTCTTTCGGATAAACTGCCACTACTGGCAACTGGTTACTCTGGCCCGCAAGTCGTTTACTCTCCTGTGCTACGACCAGGTTTTCATACATCACGGCGGCACTGAGGTAAGACGGCCCGCGTTCAAACATCCGCGTCGCAAAGAAACCGGTACTAGTGCCATAGTGGATAATACTGCTTTCCACATCGGCCATAAATTCCTGGAGGCTCGCGGTTTGCAAATCATCCATAGTCAGGTCCCGCTGCTTACCGGCACCGGCGTAAGCCTCGGCAATCACCGAGACAATGCCACTATTACTATAATTGGGATGGGTATGACCAAACTTGAAAATGCCCCATTCGGGATAGCCATAAGCTTCCCATCCTGCATCTGAAATCGCCAGTTCCGCAATATCGGACCAACCAATGGCCTTATCAGGCCAGCCCAGGGCCTCCGCCATAGGCTGCCACATCGCAATCACAACGGGGCTGAGCACTAAATCAGGAGGATTTCCCACCACTAAGTCATCAATATGTTCACGACTGCGCCACTCGGCATTAGCCACCGGGATATAGACCGACGAGGCCGGACTCCATACAGTCGGCTGAATCAGCCCTTCAAGAATCCCATTGATGGATTCAATGGATCCCATAGGAATGGCGTCAATCTCAATAACAGCACCTGCAGAGGTTTCATTTTTCTGCTCATTGTACTCAGCGACTAATGGCTCCAACCACGCCTCTTTCTCGGAACCATAGACGATACTGACAACTACCTTTTTTCCCCCGCCTATAAACGGTATACTCTGACAAGAAGTTAACAAAAACGACAATAACACGCCTATAGCCATCCAGCGTTTCATATTCTTTAACATACGCAAGTTCCTCCTCATCCATGTTAGGTTCCACACTACTGCTGAATATTACGGCCCCAGAAATCCAGGAGTGTATTTAGCACATTTCCTGGCGGTACTTCCACTGAAGGGGGAAGGTCTAATTTCACCCCATTAGCTATATAACGCACAAAAGGGCTATCCGGGCCATCCAAAGGAATGGACGGGTCCACAGGCCGGAACCCGTATTGAAGCGACAGCTCTTGCATCTCGCGCTCGGTTAGGAAATCCAGAAAAATCTGGGCCGCCTCAGCTTTCTCTGGTGTTACCCATTCGGCATCCAGGACACAGAATGGATGGTCACTAAGTGATGTACCGGGGGGATAGTAGATCTTTAACTCTCCATAGCGACCCACAGCGTTCTCTGCCTGTTCTATGGCCGTGGCCTCATAAACAGCCACAAAGTCATAGAGACTTGGCCCATAAGCTACAATTTCTTGCATATAGGTTCCGGTGCTATCCCCAAACTTAGAGATTGTACTCTCGAATTCGATAAGCCATTGCTGGTAATCGCTATCAGAGAGAATATCTGCCGAAGTCAAGCCACTGGTCTTTTCAAAGTAGTTATAGGTCATCAACAGCACAGTCTGGAAACCACTATTGGACTTCAGCGGGTTAGTATGACCGAATTTGATATATCCCCACTCAGGATAGCCATAAGCTTCCCATCCCTGAGGATTAGTAAGCGCGTCATGCATACGCCGCCACATATTGCCATTGGGGTTATCCCCCCATAACACTGTCGCCCGGTCTTTCCAAGCCACCAAAACAATCGGGGAAGTCAATACCGGGCGGCAATTTTCTTTATCCTCCCGATTGACAAGCGAGTCACCAAATTTGCTGGCAGAAAGGTCTTGTAAAAGCGAGATTTGCAAGCTACTGGCGGGACTCATCATATCGGGTTGTTTTTCCCCATCCAAGATCGCCAGGTACATCTCACGCGAACCCATCTTCTCTAGCTCAATTTTAATCGGATGCCCATTGACTCGATAATGCTGGGCCTCAAATTGCGGCAAAACCTCATCTAACCAGGCAGCCTTCTCCGTAGAATACAACAAAGAGACTACAATTGGCTCTGGTTCCGGGAGAATAAGTTCACGCAAAGGGGCATAAGACATGGCACGGATAGAAGGAGAGACCAGAGAGGCCACAAGCACAACCACAGACACTAATACATACATTCCAAACAAAATCCAATTAAGACGTGGTGTTGCTGGCATAATCACCTACTTCAAAAGTTTAGCATAATGGTGCACCAAACTGCGTTTGGTGCACCATAGCCCGGTTAAAATGATCGGGCTGTAATCTGACCCAATACCTGGAGCGCAGCCGGTGTGCTAAGCAATGACTTAAGAGGTTGAGTGAGCCACGGGAATTGAGAGATTAATGTACTGCGCGCTTGTTTTACATCGTCAATTGTCGAACTATCCGACAGCAATTGCTTTAACAATTCATCTAATGCGACAACCGCCGCTTGCTTATCACTATCAGATAAGGTAAGTTGCTGCCTGACTAACTGCTTAAGTTGGGCAAATCCATCTGGCAGATCTTCGGAACCGGCAACCTGGGGTTGTGTTTGTTGAGCTTGACCACCACCTTGGAAAGATTGTCCTATAGCACTTGCCATCGCACTTCCCAGGCCCATACCGGCCCCCATTCCAATCCCCATACCGGCAAAAGACCCGCCTTCACCACCAGCCTTAGCGGCATCCCCTAGCGCACGGGCCGCTTTAAACTGCATATAGGTGTTCATATCGCCAATCGCGCCCATACTGGCCCGTTCATCAATCGCCTTCTCGACCTCTGGCGGAACGTTAATTGAGGTAATATAAACAGCCTTAATCAACAGACCCAGAGCTTCAAAATCCTCAGCCGCTTTAGCCCGCAAAGCCGCGCCTAACTCATCATACATTGCAGCAAGATCGAGGATACTGATTTTTAGTTCTCCCACGAGGTCCGAAAGCCGGCTCACCAGGATGCTCTGCATATAGTGCAGAATGTCCCGCGTATTAAAAAGCCCCTGGGTGCCGACCACCTGGTTGACAAAGAGTTGCGGGCGACCAACCTGGAAAGCGAATTTACCTTCGGTCTCCAACCTTACCATACCGAACTCCGCATCACGATAAGGAATGGATTTCGGAGCTTTCCAAGGCAAGTCTACATAGTCTTTGAGATTAACAAAGACAACTTCCGACCGGAAAGGGCTTTTGCTCCCAAAGGGAATCTTCAAATAGTTTGTCAACAGTGGAATATTCAGCGTTGTGAGCGTATGGCGGCCCGGGCCTAACATATCCAGAGCGCGACCATCACGGAAAAAGATTGCGGCCTGGTTCTCACGCACAACGCACTGTGACCCCATCCTAATTTCGCCCGAACCTTCTTCTGGAACTCGATGTACTATTTCTTGTCCTGTGGGATCCAGGTACTCAATAACCTCTAAGACACCTCTGAATTTATCAAACATTGTGACCTCCAGTATAATGTATTTTACAGTTGCACAGAGAGTAACGCAACCACAAACAGTTATTTGTTGTGGTAATATAAAACCAGATAAAAATCATATATCCTACCTAAGTCTATGCTGAATAATCACAATGAATCCATTATACAAATAAAATAAAGATATATCTTGTTTATTTAGAAGCTTTTACCAATAATATATTGCTAGTACTCCTTCAAGGTATGATTGACGGGTAGTTTGACTGTACATGTAGACTGCTTTTAACCCGTCATCTAAAACTTGAAAGAGTACTAGTCATTAAACCATTGTTTGTTTAACAAAGTTTTACTAATTAGTTAATATTCTGTTAAACTACTCACCATTTTCTTATTATATCAATAAAACGAGTAAAACGAGTCATAAATAGCGATATAAACTTCTGCTTTTATTCTCTGTAACTAGAAAGCTGGCATATACCTATGCTTATTAAAAATGAATTCCGTGATTTTTGCAATGTTTCTAAGAATGATTTTCTATTTATACCTTTGACCAGGTAAAAAATAGTTCTTTTGGACAAGTATAAATCCCCTATAAAGAACAATGCCTTGAAAATATTTTACATTACAATAAGATATGGGAATATAAACATTAATAATGTTTCTCAGTTTGGAGGAAATAGATAACGATGACAAATACAGTCGAAGTTTCACACCTAAATAAGTCCTTTGGTAAAGTACAGGCGGTTAAAGATGTATCTTTTGAGGTCCAAGCCGGGGAAATTTTCGGCTTACTGGGACCAAATGGAGCGGGTAAAACCACTACACTCCGTATGATGATGGATATATTCAAGCCCAACCACGGCGAAATTTCTATCCTGGGTGGACGATTAGATGAAGAGAAGAAAAACCGCATCGGCTATATGCCGGAGGAACGAGGGCTTTATAGAGAACTGAAGCTCGAGACCGTGATTATATATTTGGCTACGTTGAAAGGGCTTAGCGAAGCCATTGCACGGCAGCGATTAGATGATTGGCTGCAACGCTTTGACCTCTATGAACATCACCAGAAGAAGGTCAAAGAGCTGAGCAAGGGTATGCAGCAGAAAGCGCAACTTATCGCCACGCTAATTCACAACCCCGACCTGATTATTATAGATGAACCATTTTCAGGCCTGGACCCGGTCAACACCCGCCTGGTTAAAGACATCATGGAAGAACAACGCCAGGAAGGCAAAACTATTATTATGTCCACCCACCAGATGCACCAGGTAGAGGCATTATGTAACCGCATCGTATTGATCAATGACGGAGAAAGCATCCTCTACGGTGAGGTCAACGCTATCAAGCGGGACTTTGCCGGTGACGCGCTCCAAATAGCCGGGCAAGGCGATTGTGACTTTACTCAACTACCGGGTGTGCTAGAAAGCCGCCGTCACAATGGCACATGGCAAATTACCCTGGGACCAGAAACCTCTCCCCAGGCCATACTGCGCCGGTTGTTGGATAGCGATGAGTTCAAAGTAGAGCATTTTAAGATTGCCGAACCTTCTTTGGAGGATATTTTCGTATCCGTTGTAAAAGGGGCCGTGAATGCGTAAGATATGGCTGGTCCTAAAGCGAGAATATATATTCCGGGTGGGCAAACGCTCATTCCTGGTCAGTACTTTATGGGTTCCGGTGCTCATTGCGATTATTATGGGAGTCGCTTATTTTTCTGAGGTGGGCCGCCGAGGGAAGGACCCAGTCGGGTATGTAGATTATGCCAATATCTTACTCCCTGATGCGCTACCCGCCCTGGATAGCACGACAAAACATGTAGCTCTGGAGGCATTTGATAGCGAAGAGACCGCACAAGCCGCGCTAGAGGATGGCCGGATACAGGCTTTTTATGTTATTCCCGAGGATTACGTCACAGAGCAATCTTTGTCTCTCTATTACTGGGAGGAAGAACCCAAAGAGGCCGTTCAGAAAGACTTCAGGGACTATATTAAGGCCAGCATACTGTATAATTTCCCCGCAGCACAGCGCAAGCGAGCTTTTGAGGGCTTTAAGGTTACACTGCAAGCGACCAACAGTGACCGGCAAGTAGATAGTAGTAATATCTTGGAAATTATTATACCTTTTGGGGCAGCTTTTCTCTTTATGATTTTGGTCACTAACTCCGCCGGTTATCTCCTAGATGCTATCACCGATGAAAAGGAAAACCGAACGCTTGAGGTGATGGTGACCTCATTAAGACCGGAACAACTGATTACAGGGAAAGCATTGGCGCTGATGTCCGTAACCCTGACCCAAGTTCTTATCTGGTGTATAGCAGTGGCTCTCGGAAGCTTAGTCATCCGCCAGTTCTGGACGTTCTTGGATGACACTAGTATTCCCTGGTCGCTGTTAAGCATTATCGCCCTATACTGCCTGCCTGCTTTTACACTGGTCGCGGGAATTATGATTGCTATTGGTAGTATTGCGGTGGATACACGTCAGGCGCAGCAGTTATCCGGCATTATTAACTTTATCTTTGTCACGCCAATCTTTATGAGTGGTATTATCGCTGCCAGCCCAGATCATCCCATACTTATTGGCCTGACCCTTTTCCCTCCCACATCGTTTACAGCCATAACTTTGCGCTGGGCCTTCACCCAAGTTCCTGTGTGGCAGTTGGCATCCAGTTGGCTTTTACTAACCGGTAGCGCGCTTGGCAGTTTATGGATTGCCTCCCGTCTCTTCCGTGCCGGTATGCTCCATTATGGACAACAATTCACATTTAAAGACATCGTTAACACAGTACGCAGCGCACTACAATAGGAGGTCAATACTAATGCGTAATATATGGTTGGTTATTAAACATGAGATTCTTACCACATTAAGCCGGCGTTCGTTTTGGATAGGTACATTTGTACTCCCGGTTGTGATTATGTCGATCAATTTGGGGTCCCAAGCAGTTACAATGTCAATCGTCGGTGATAGCATAATGGATTCATTGATAGATAATGTGGAAAAAGGCATCGGTTGTGTAGACTATGCCGGTATTATTGATCAAATTCCAGAAGATATATACAGCGGGATATTAAAACCATTTGAGGATGAGGCCAGTGCACAGGCAGCTTTGGACAATGAGGATATCGAACAGTACTATATAATCCCAGAGAACTTTGTGGAAACCGGTGATATAACCGTGGTAACCTCAGATTTATCAGTGTCTCCGGTTACAACGCTGGGGATGGTAGAATATATCATCAATATTGGCGTAATTGGAGATGAACAGACAGCCGCTATTGTCTCATCTCCCGACTCCCGCCTACACACAGAAGACCTGGCATTGACGAGTGAGGATAGTGATTTTAGGAATCGGGAGAGCGGGACCATTGTAGCTTATGGCGCGATGATGGTTTTCTTCTTGATTTTGTCGGTGAGCAGTGGCTATATGCTCCGCAGTGTCTCTAAGGAGAAAGAAAATCGCACCGTCGAGGTTTTGCTCCTCAGTCTGAAACCACAGGAGCTAATGCTTGGCAAATTACTCGGCTTAAGTGTTATTGCCTTGTTACAAGTTGCCGTTTGGGGTGGTGGAGGCAACCTGCTCTTTAATCGCTCCGCATTTGTACCTAACCTACTAAGAGGGATTGCGCTCCCGCCCAACTTCTTTATATGGGCATTCGGCTACTTTATATTGGGGTATCTGCTCTATTCATCCGTAATGGCGGCGATTGGTGCGCTCGCCCCCTCGGCCCGCGAAAGTGGCCAATTCACGTTTATGGTCATGGTACCGTTGATTATCCCTATTTGGCTGAGCGCGCCACTGACCCAATCACCCAACGGTGTCCTGGCGACGATTTTAAGCCTCTTCCCGTTAACCGCCCCGGTGGCGATGGTAACCCGTATGGCCAGTACAACACTGCCAACCTGGCAACCTGTAGTTGGGCTGGCAGGGCTGGCCGTGACAACCTATGGCCTGGTGCTGCTTTCGGCCCGTTTCTTCCGCGCCGATACCTTGCTATCCACAAAAGCCCTGAATTGGAAAAGCTTTGCGGAAGTTTTAAAGAGGGAGAAAACGGAGTAAGTTTATTAATCCATGACAAGTCTCAATTGACAAAAGAACACTTGTTCGGTACAATTTATTTAAAGCAGTGGAGACTCAACGTTTATGCAAATAAGCTCAATTAAGAATAAAGCAGATACTCAATTAGAATTATTCGATATTGGGGATAATGCATCTAAAAAAACACAAAATAATAATTCTACATTTCAAGACCCCTCATTTTCATATAATAAAATTCAACCAGTGCACCGTTGGGTTCCTTGGATAGCAGGGTTTTCCAGCAATTTCGTTCAAGACATCTTAACTAAATACATAAAACATAAAGGGGTAGTTTTAGACCCTTTCTCAGGTGTAGGAACAACCTTGGTTGAAGCTATTTTACTTGGACATCAGGCAATAGGTTTTGAGATTAATCCTTATGCGGCATTGGCTTGTCGAGCAAAACTAAATGCATACAAAGTAGCTTACCAGGAATTGGAGACGGAAATCACACGCTTTGAAGTTTTTTATCACGAAAGAGCTAATGGAGATTATACTCCCCAGAGTACTGCACCACAAGGATTTAAAACCAGATCTGCGTTTTATAGTCCCAAAGTTTTACGCAAAGTGCTGATTACCTGGGATTTTATAAATACCATCACCGAACCCGCCATACAAGAACTATTTCGCCTTTCATTTGCTGCAACAATGGTAAAATATTCCAATTACTCTTATGAGCCAAGTTTAGGTCGCCGGGTAAGTGCCGGAAAATCAGAAATTCACGATTATCCAGTAGGTCAAGCTATCCTAGATAAGCTCACAGACATGCTTAAAGATATTTATTGGCTCCAACAAAAACTACCACAGCAGCCCAGTGCAAAAGTATACAACGATTCTTTTTTTAACTATTCTGAGTATCTAACCCCAGAATCTGTGGATCTAGTTATTACGTCGCCTCCATATCTCAATAATTATCATTACAACCGGAACACACGGCCCCAGTTATACTGGTTACAATATGCAACACAACCGAAAGATTTAAAGTCATTAGAACGCTCAAATTTTGGGAAATACTGGCAAACTGTCCGTGAGAAAGAGCATTTAGAATTAAAATTTACTCTACCCAATACAGATTTAGAAGAACGATTGCAAATTCTTCGCCAACTGAAGCCAGAAAAAGGTGTTTATGGTGGTAATGGTTGGGCCAACTACGCAGCTACGTATTTTAATGATTGCTACACTTTCGCGAAAGCCATCAACTATATCCTAAAGCCAAATTCAACAGCGTTGGTAGTTATTGGCAATAGTATCCTCCAAGGTATTATGATCCCTACAGACTATTACTTTGGGAAAATTGCTGAATCCATTGGATTGGAGCTGGTAAACATTGAAACTCCAAGAGCTACACGTGTTGGTAACAGCATTATTCAATCCGATGTACGAGTAGTAAAAGCTAAAAAGTCACACCATTTATATGAGGCTATTGTAGAATTGAGAAAATCAGCTACATCTTAATGGTAGTAATCTTTTCAATTATAGCTTCTAACTTTGGCGAGATACCCGTTAACCGGTCTGCCCAAGGTCTACCAGGATGTAATACATCCCATTCAGACTTAGACTGGTTATACCGACCTTTTCCAGGATCATGATTTCCAAAACCATCCACTAATGTATTCCATAATGGCCTGTAATTTCTGATAAGAGCTGCTTCTACAGGTACAATCAAATCACTCTCCGGCTCTTCCATAAGCATAAATCGACAACAGAAATTTTTCAACAACAAGTTTTGTGCCAGTTCGATACTTTTAGCATGTTCTCTTAACCTAGTATACAATACTGGTGCTTCCAGATCTGTTAGCCTAGCAGTTCGCCAGCCGCGAGGTACAGCTTTACCAACATAAATTGGATTCAGGTAATTATTCTCACTAGTTACGCCAGCCTCTACATATGCCTTGTAATTACCAGTATAGTATAAAGCATATACACCACCTCCCATAAAACTATCGAGTGGAGGTATTGCACAAACTGGTGTATTGTTAAAGAAGTCCACAGCAGATTTTACAACACTCTCAAATTGTGGGGAGTGAAAGATGTGTTCCTCAAAGCGCATGAAATCTTTCTCCTTGTGCTGATTAGTGAAATAATAGACATAAAGTTTTGAAAAATTATTACAAGCTTAATTGTCCCCATATACCAAAATTTAGCAAATTAGGGAATGAGATTGCCTATTATTCAGCCCTTGTCTTCCAAGGAGTTTCGCTATCTTAGAAAAGAACCATCAATGAAACAAAAAAACATTATGTCCTCCGCCCCTTAAAAAGTCAGGTTTAGCAACATAATGCCTTTAACAGTTTAACAATTATTATAACTAAAGTGCCCCCAACGGGATTTGAACCCATGTACCAGGCTTGAAAGGCCTGTGTCCTAGACCAGACTAGACGATGGGGGCTAGTCATTCAACCGCCACATTGTAACATAAAGGTAAATCTTGTCAAGAGCAAAATCAATGGTTAAGAAACACCTATACTGCCAACCGGTATTATATGTGACCAAGTCTCAAACAAGGTGTGTTTGAATGCCTCTATATCCAGAATCTGTGACGGCATATTAATAACATATCTAGGACCAGGAGAAGTAAAGGTCAACAGGCCAGACTCTAAATCGGTTAATGTGGATGTCAGTCTGACCTTACGAGTATCGAAGAATACACTCGGGTGGGTAATGTAAACAACGGGCAAAAGATCCCACAGATAAAAGCGCGGGACACCACAATACAAACCAAAAGCCAGCAACCAATTACGGATAATACGACGCAAATGTCGATCCCAAAAACTCAAACGCGGAAGATCGTCCCATCCAAAAGAGGCATCCAGACAAACATGCGCATTCATCACAGTAACAGGGCAACATGCTCGTAATACATGCCACGAGGCCACAGGATCGGCAGAGAAATTTAACTCCGGGAGGTTCCGCCAGCCAATACGCAACGGTCCACGCACGCCCCCCATACTGACTATCTGTTTGAGATTGGAGAAGAAATCAACATCTAACTCAGACGCTGCCCATATATTCGTTAATGGCCCGGTAGTCACTAATGACACCTCACCAGGGTAATGGGCCACAGTCTCAGCCAGAAAACGCGCCGCCATCATAGATTGGTGACCACGCCTCTCGGCGCCCTTCAGAAGCGGGATTTCTATCCGGTTGACAGAGTGCAATAGCCGTTTTGTAGCAGGATAAACGGTATCAACCGGGCCATTGCCAAATATAGTTGTAATTCCCAGGAGTTCAATGTCTGGATGTCCCAATAAGTACAGGAGCGCAAGACCGTCATCAATTTCCTTGAATGGTATACCTAACGTATTATCACCATCAAAGAGTACTTTATGAGCCATTTGCACCTCCTAGGGGCTGAAAATAAAAGAAGAATATACTCATCTTATCATAGCTAACTTCAAAAACCAAATTTTAACTATAGGCTCCAAAACAGGATTTCAGTTCTACAACCCCAGTTTTTCAGGTATAATGGGCTTACGGTATTGACGAATCAGATACCACACCCTTGAAAGGGTGTACCGCACCTATAAACTTTGGGAGGCCATATGACCAAGGAAAATATTTTCCCTATAAGGTCACAACTCACATCAAGACCCATTAAGGCCGGCTTTGCAGTCAAAACAGGTCTTCATGCCGGTGGATTAGCCGATATGAGCGAAACGGTTTTCTTTGCTTTGCTGAATGTCTTACAGAAACCAACGGACTGGGTATATGACCGGATTGTTCCATTAGGGTCTGTAAAAGAATAATTTCCCGAGCTGACGACCCCGAGGACAGGAGTTCAGAGCAACGACACGGGAAGTTATATTCTTCTGAACGCTTAGCAAACTAACACGAATGGCTGGAGAGTGATCATGAAAACGAAAACCCACATAAAAGCAGGAAAACTAATTGGTGATACTTTCGCACGTTTCACGCATGCTACCGGGATGGACCGGTTAGCCGAGAAATACACAGAAAAGACCGGTAGGGATTGTGGCTGTGATAAACGTCGTGTTATCCTGGATAAATTATTTCCGTTTTAGATAAAGCGACATCGCCCCCAGGGACGGGGGCTTAGAATAAAGAGAGCTAAGCCAAGGGTAAAGTAAAGCTGAATGTAGAGCCTTTCCCCAAAGCACTAGCTACCCCAATATCCCCACCATGAAGCATAGCCAGTTGGCGGGCAATAGCCAGCCCAAGGCCACTGCCACCACTTGAGCGGTTACGAGACCGCTCACCGCGCCAGAAACGCTCAAACACATAAGGTAAGTCCTCTTTCGAGATTCCAGTACCGGTATCCGAGACCGAGATTTCAAGGAATTCGTCCTTAACTCCTGCCGCAATGGTGACAACGCCACCATGAGGAGTATGTCGCAATGCATTTGTCATTAGGTTACTGAGAATCTGCGAGATGCGCCGCCAATCGGCTATGACTTTAGGTAATTCGGGAGGAAGGTCAAGAGCCAAAATAATGCCACGGTCATTAGCCTGGGGTGTGAAGTTTACCTGGATATCTTGAATCAACCCAGTGACATTTAAGGGCTGTAATTCCAATGATAACTGCCCGGCCTCCGCCAAAGCCAATAACCGCAAGTCCTCAACCAGGTGGGTCAGTAGTTCAGTCTCCTCAAGAATCGGGGCCAAATGCGCCTCTGTTGCCGGATAGACACCATCCAAAATACCCTCTAGTTTGCCCCGGATAACACTCAACGGGGTACGTAATTCGTGGGCTGTATCCGCCGTCATATTACGCCGTAATTCATCTGACCTATTCAATGCCTCGGCCATAGCGTTAAACGCCCTGGCCAACTCACCGACATCACCGGAATAGTTCGTGGGGACTCTTACATCAAAGTCCCCACTTCCGATGGCCTGAGTCGCGGCATGAAGCGCGGCGAAGGGATGACTAAGACGCCGGGAAAACAAGAACCCCATTAACAAGCTGGCACCAATGACCAGACCTTCGAGAAGAAAGAAGCGTTTCAGGGCGTTCTCGAAGATATCAATACGCCACGTATTATAATCACGGTCGGGATTTGTATCAGCAGGCGGTCGCTTCGCAAAAAATGGCAATGCAACCATCCCTACAACTTCCCCATCTTGTAAAATCGGAGTAGTCCAGGGTTGTTCGTGAGGCGGGATAGAAGCCCCCACCATTTCAGAGTCGGAGGCAAATATTATCGTGCCATCAGCGTCAGCAACTATAACCGGGAGTTCCCAGGTCTCATCCCAGGGTGCCCATGCCTCACCATAGGGATAAGTGGCAATCATGGTATCAAGACCATCCCAATTTTCCTGTCGGGCATAATAAGCACCTAAACGCTCTGCCCAGACTTCTGTAAATACAGGCGGACGATCACGAAACTCAGTTTCCAAATCTCTGAAAACTGTATGACCGGTGGCCAAAATACTAATACTCATTAGCAACGTTGTTATAACAAAGGCAAAGAGTAGCTGCCAGAAAAAACTGAAGTGCACTTTACGCATAAAAGATACCCTTTTAAAACTTAAACATCATTACCCAATTTATACCCAACCCCATAGACTGTGATAATATAGCGCGGATTATGGGGATCACTTTCCAGCTTACGCCGCAAGTTCTTGATATGGGAATCAATGGCTCGGTCGTAGCCCTCATAAGCTACATCATATACGCCTTCCACCAGTTGCGCCCGTGTAAAAGGCCGGCCAGGGCTGCGGGCCATAACGGCCAAAAGGTCAAACTCGGTAGGAGTAAGATCAACAGATTGTCCGTCAACAGTCACAATCCGGCTGATAAAATCGACAAATAGCCCGCCAAGTTGTAATGTATTAATCACAGCACTACGGCCTTCCACCCGCCGCAGGACGGCTTTAACCCGTGCCACAACTTCCCTGGGGCTGAATGGTTTAGTGATATAGTCATCTGCGCCTAACTCAAGACCAATAAGCCGCTCTGTTAGTTCTACTCGCGCTGTAAGCATAATAACCGGCATCTCGGCTAAAACAGAATCTTGCCGGACGTGACGACATACATCAAAACCATCCAATCCGCCCGGCAACATCAGATCCAAAACCATTAAGTCGGGATGTTCATGCCGGGCAAGGGTGAGGGCGGTCTGACCGTCGCTGGCAGTCAGTACCCGGTAGCCACTTTGTTTTAGATAATCACGGACCACCTCAATAATATGGGGTTCATCATCCACGACTAGGATTGTCTGCCCAGACATATACACTCCCTCTTTCACTTCTGTTGTGCTTACATTATACACGACCTCACCCATTTATACTTTCTGTTATTTGGCAATACCTTCTGCTGAAAGACGATATTCAGCATAATCGACGTATGAAATACGAATCTCAAAGGAGGTCTTGGCTCCCATTGCTAATTCGCCTACAACTACAGCCGATCCGGTACTCACAACTTGCCCACTGGCATCCACCAATTGACCACCAATCCGTATATTTTGTACCGTGAAGGGATTTTGATTATGCACCACTCCCGTAATACGCACATTGCCAATCGCATCATTGGAAACAGATAGACTCTCTAAGGTTAAAGAGGCCCCTGTGGTTGTTGCAGGAACACCTTCGGGATGCAGTTCATACGCCACATAATCTCGGGCATAGATTTCCAGGTTAAATACACAGGATTGACCCGGCTCTAACCGCCAGGATGAACAGCCTACTTCAACCGGACCATGACGGATTTCATAGTTATCAAAGAATGTAGCAATAACACTAACCCCGGCGTACGCTTGAGAACCATCATTACGCACTTGGCCCATTATTTGATAGGTATCCCCATCATCCTTCAAAAGCACGCTATCAACGAGAACCGCAAAAGGCGGCGCGGGATCATTATCAGGAATACGCTCCAAATTCACGTTGGTATTAATAACATTAGTTACCGCGGCTGAATTACCAGCCGCTTCTAAGACCTCGACAGTCTCTGTTCCAGATGTCGCCGCAGCTTGCGCGGTCGCCGCAGCTTGTGCGGTCGCCGCGGCTTGCGGGGCCGCCGCAGCTTGCGGGGCCGCCGCAGCTTGCGGGGCCGCCGCAGCTTGCGGGGCCGCCGCAGCTTGCGGGGCCGCC
>JAFGKB010000206.1 GCA_016928755.1 Anaerolineae bacterium
CGTCTTGCCGGGGGGGCCTTGGCCGTGGTCTCATCCAGGACTTTGCGGTGCGAGTAATTCCACAGTCGCTCTAATGTGCCTGGGGTGTGTATCCCTGGGAAAGCTCCGGCATGGCAGATTGCAACCCCGGCTTGTGTCCGTACATAGAAGGGTAACGCGGTGAAAAAATCCAATACCTCTTCCCTGTGACCCTGTATAGCTTGCTCAAAGGAAGGGGTAAATACCTGGTCGCCCTTCGCCAGCGGGATATGGTAGATGTGCGGCAGTTCGTGATTGCCCAACAGCACTACCAGCGCATCCTCCAATATTTCCTTTAGGTCTAGTATGTCCAGCACAATAGCCAGTGACTGGTCATCCCCCGGCGCGCCGTTACTATGGATAAAGTCACCCGTAATCACCAAGGTCTGCGCCAGCCCCCGTGCCCGCAACTCAAGAAAAACGTCGCGGTACCGTGCATATAGCGGCCAGTCGCCGTGTAAATCCGTCACCACCATCGTAATGCCGGAGTTAATCTCAACAACCTGTGGTATTGTCATATTATTATCCTAGATGTAACACTCTGACAGGATATTTTACACCTGATTTTGCTAGTATTCTGCTATATTTACTGCGTTTACTGATCGTCACTTTGTCTGTTGAGATCCAATGATAAGAACTCTGTCCTTTTAAATTCACGAGTGCCGTGTGTCTTAGCCAGCCTTTTAACCAATTTAGCTTTGCGATAACTACTTTAACTTGGCTGGTACTGGCTGGATGTACCTCAATATAGTAGACAGAGCTTTTATGACTGAGTGCATAATCCCAACGTGGGGCATTCTGGTATTTAGCTTTTAGACAATTATCAAGATCAACACTCCCTTCCAATAAGGATGGTTGAGAGGTCGTTATCCTTGTGCTGTATCTCCCTAATGCCTTCAACCCTGCTTGTAAACAGTTTGTGATATCAGGTGTATTATGGACTGCATCTAGGAAGTTCATAGTTGTGTCCATATAGCTTCTGAGATGATTTCGGAGACTTTTGTGCTGAATGTTGTTAATCCTCCCCAATCAGAAATTGCTTCGTTGAGGCTTTCGGGATCAAGGGTGGATATATCTTCTGTGAGAATACCTTTCTCTTGGTGGGCGAAGTAGTAAGTCTTGAATGATTTATGATGAAGGATATTGTCTGCGATAGCGGAGAAGAATTCATTCTTAGGTAAGTCGAAAATCTCTAATAGTTTGGTCGGGGTCGCTTGGGTTTGGGCTAATGTCTGGATGGCCCAAATCATCTCTAGTATTTGTGGGGAGTGGGTTGAGATGACGAGTTTATAACCACGATGGACTAATTCCAGACAGGTGACCAGCAGTGTTGAAATAGCCTGTGGATGTAACCCCATTTCCGGCTCTTCGACAACCACCCAGTGAATATTTTCCCTCTTGGCCCTTTCTGATGGTGGCATTAACCAGTATATGCCTAACAACAATGGAATGAACTCCCTTTGGCCGGCTGACCAGATCATAAAAGGTAGTTGGTGTTCACCAATATCTAGGATAATACGTTTGCGCATTCCACTGGTATCCAATCTTACTTTTGCTTTATCAAAGATGCTTCTTTCGATAATCTCTTGGAGATTTTTGTCCATCCGACCCACTTGTGGGAATATGGCCCCTTTGCTAGAAGTGAATTCTACTTCCATAAGTTGGCGTAAATGTTCGCTAAATAACTTGACAACATAGGGGTCTCCGGTCTCATAATCGGTAAATGGCCGGGGCCAGCTATTTCTTAATACCATAACTCGTTGGGCCGGTATTAAAAATAAGGACTCGGTTTGTGAAGTGCTCTGTGGGCTTAGGATATTTTGGAAATTGAATTGGGTGTTATCTACTTGCACCTGGGTATCTTGATTCCATATCCCCCCCATCCCGGTACCGAAATAAAGCGTTAAGAAATTATCAGGTTCTGCCATCCAATCAAAGCCGTATCGCTGGAGTGTCTCAATAATATGGTTGTGATCTAGTACCAGTTTAACCAATTGCAGAAAGATGCTCTTTCCACTTGCCTGGGGGCCTACTAAGACGGTGATATCACCAAAGTTGATATCCACTTTCGTCAGTTGTCCTAGTGAGGTTAGCGAAATCCTTTCCATAATTACCTTTCCCTTTTTAACTATTTTAATGACTACTCAGGGTCTTTTTCCTGTTTAGCCTGAGTAGGTAACCTAAACATCCCAACTCATAGGATTAACTCCTTATTCCCTACACAGTTGATCCACTCTTTTGAGCAACGCTGGCATCCTGTAATCCCCTGCCATCGTGCGGATATGCTCCTTGGCCGACTGCAAGTCTATACCTACTGCTGTTATGTAGAGAGGGCGTTACCTCTTGTACCGGCTCAGCATCCGGCCAATCGTTGAACAGAACCCCGGCGGCAACGGCGAATCCATCCCGGTAATCAACATCCACGGCTAAAATCATAGAGTGTCAGATCTCTTAATTTATACGGGAGGGCTGTGCGGTGTGGTCGGATTTGCTGGCCATCCATTCCTGCTTCAGAATTGCATAGATAACATCGTCAGCCCATTCACCCTTAATCCATACACACTCGCGCAGGTGGCCCTCTTTGCGCATCCCCAAGCGTTTCATCAGTGTGATAGAGGGGGTATTTTCAGGGTCTATCCGGGCATACACGCGGTGCTTGTCTAACGTCATAAAGACATAGTCCAAGATACCTGCCAGTGCTTCGGTGGCATATCCGTGTCCCTGGTATGCCGGTGCTAAAGTAATCCCTAGCTCGATCTGGCCCTCGTCCTTTGAGAAGTTTAGACCACAATCACCGATTAAGGTCCCATCTTCCTTAAGCGTAATGGCTAACTGGTACCAGGTATCAGGTGCATTAAACACTACACTCTGATTTCTTTCTATAAATGCCCGGACCTCGTTCTCATCCTGGGGTTCCCAAACTTGAAACTCCCTGACCTGTGGGTCCGAGCGGTAGCTGTATAAAGCTGCTGTATCAGCAATTTCCAAAGGTCGTAATCTAAGTCTTGTTGTCGTTAAGCCGGAAAACATCGGTCCTCCTAGGCCATATAGCGGCGCATATCCCGCAGCTCTGACCGCATAAGCAATACATCTGCGTGGTCAGGTGCTTCCCGGTATAGCGTTACTAACCCATCATATGATTTGCGATAGCGTTTAAGCTTAAGTCGCAGGCTTTGTGCTGGTTGTTCCTCCCCGGCTGCGGATAAGCAGTTGGCGAGATAGTATGAAGCTAGTAACTTTATATTAGCCGGTGAGTTTTGCTTTTGTAAGGCCATTTCAAAGAGCTGCCGCGCTTTTTCAAACTCACCTAATCTGTAGCAGACCATACCCTTATAAAAATAGTTAGTAGCATACTGAGAGGCTAAGTCCAAAGCTTTGGAGTAAGCCTTATCTGCTTCGTTGTATCTTTGCTGGTCTAATAGTGCCGTTCCCAAACTTTGGTAAGCCCGGTAATTCTGGGGAATGAGGTTTACCGCGCTATGTGCGTTCCGTTCTGCTTCCAAGAATTCAAAAAGGTGCAAATGGATATTGGCGCGTAATAGATAAGCCTCCCCGTGACCGGGGCGTTTCTTAATAGCGATATTAATCAGTTGCAGGGCCTTATGGGGTTCTCCGTTATTAAAATGCTTCAAGGCTAATCTGTATTCTTGGGGATGTCTGAAAAACCTGATCCAGAGGGCCAGCAAGATTGACAGCCCTAGCCCAATCAGCAAGGGCAACATTCCTCCAAAAGGCGTCACCAATGCCCATACAAGGCTAATCCAAAACGGAATCGTTATCAAAAAGATGCGCTTAGTCACACTATACCTCAGACGTTAAGAAAAAACTTATGCTTGGGACTCTTTTGATTGGAACACCTTTAGTATAACATAGCTTTGCCGAAAAATGGAATTTTCAGGATTTTAGAATAAACTCAATTGTTTGACTTCCGGTTGCTTATACATAGGTATCCGCATCGCGATCCCGTAGCGCTCGCATAGTTCCCCTAGCAGGGCATATAACTGTTTTGCGTTAGGTACATCCACACTGTACCGGTCGCCATAAGTCTGTTGGTATCTTTGCCTGAGACTGGGGAACAGCCGGTCTAATTGGTTATAGTAGTAGGCCCGCTGCCGGTCCCGCAGCGTCATTCCCAAGGCCGGCAGGATATAGTGCACCCCGGCTGCTGCGGCTTGTTCCACGATTGCCGTGATATTCTCCTCGGTATCCTCAATAAAGGGCAGTACCGGCATTAGCGTAATCCCGGCCTGAATTCCATTATCCGACAGTACCTTGATGGCCTGGAACCGCTTGGAGACCAACGGCGCGCCCGGTTCCACCTTCTTGCCCAAAGCATCATCCGCTGTCGTAATCGTAAAACTTACGGTTGCGAAAGTCTCCCGGATGCGTTTCAACGTCTCCAAATCGCGCAGCACCAGGTCGCTCTTGGTGATAATGTGTACCGGGAAGCCGAACTCGGCAATTACGCCCAACGCCTGCCCTGTTAGGTTGACATCCTTCTCCAGGGGCATATAGAGGTCATTCATCGAACCCAGGCCTATCGTGCCCTTAACCCGCTTCCGTGATAGCTCGTCACGCAGGAGCGGTATTGCATTGGCTTTCACCAGTACCTCTTTGTCGAAATTGTCGATCTGGTAACATTCGCTGCGGGAATCACAATAGATACAACGGTGCTGGCAACCCCGGTACAGATTCATATTGTACTTTAGCCCAAACCACGTATCCGGTTGTTTAACGTGGGAGAGCAGCACCTTTGCTTGAATCTCTTTAATCATAAATCCCTTGTCCTAATGTCCCCATTGTACTTCCTCGTTGCCCTTCTCGCAACCGGTAAATGTTTGTTAACTTAAGGTGCATTGCACTTTCTTAAGTGCGTTGCACCTGGAAAAGCCAATGAGCCTTTGCCAATTCTGCTCATTCTATCTATTCCTAAGCGCATCATTTCCACTTTATTTTGACAGTCCCCAAACTTGGGATTATACTCAGAATAGCTTGAGAAGGAATTGTCCCATAATACATAATCGTATGGGGTAGTGAGTGTGTAATACACAATTCCGGTGGTTATGCAATTGCCATACCTGGAAATTGTTACCAGCGGGGTTTATGGAGGAAAGTTTAACGGAGGTGGATAATGCAACGTACTGGTATACAAACTGGTGAATTAGCTGCTTACACTGGGGTTGTTCGTGAAGGCCGTATTCAGTTGGTTGAAACAGTGACATTACCAGAAGGTAGCATGGTCTACGTACTGGTGCCTGTTGCGGTGGATGTCAATGCTGCCCGGCGTAAGGCTAATCGCTGGTTATTAGAGAACGTGGGTAATATGTTGAGGGCCGACCATCCCCTTTTTGTGCGGCTCCCCAACCAAACTATCTGGCGTTTTGGTGCGTTTGTGACTGCATCTTCTCATAAACCCATTGGGCCGGTGGGGTATATTGATGTTGATACTGTCAGTGGTGAAGTACTGGCTGATGACCAAACAGCCGAGGAGATTGCAACCCGTGGGGAACGTCTTGAATGTATCCCATTACCGGCAGATAACTGAGGGTTATTGCTTAGCCGCTTGTGCTCAGATGGTGTTAGACTATCTGGGTCTCGAGGTTACACAAGAAGAATTAGCTCGCCGTTTAGGTGTGCGTCCTCACATTGGCGTGCCTTCTTCGAGGCTTCTGCGTTTGCGTTCGGCAACTCTGGACGTGGTGTATACGGATGGTAATTTACTTGATTTGATTGCTTGGATCGATAACGGCTTGCCAGTAATTGCCTTTGTTCAGGTTGACCAGCTCCCCTATTGGCAAGGACAGTATTTTCAACATGCACTTTTGGTCATTGGTAGCGATACGCAATTGCTATACTTACTTGATCCTGCTGCTGGCGTTGATCCCATAGCAGTTTCCCACGGTGATTTTCTGCTGGCATGGGATGAAATGGAATGTGTGTATGCAGTTATTTGTAAGATTGAAGATAATAGCA
>JAFGKB010000207.1 GCA_016928755.1 Anaerolineae bacterium
CCAACACCTGCACTGGATGAAGTCCTGCCATAATTTATAAACGTGCTTTTTTCAATAGACCGGTCAAGTTTCCTTAAACCTGATCGGTCTGTCTGTATCCTATGCTCACGCCTTCACGCCTCCGTATCACATAGTATAATAGCTTCATTACATAACATAGAAAATGGGGGGGATTATGAGCCAAGATTTTGTCCTAAACACGGCTATGAAGCCAACAGGGGATCAACCGAAAGCTATTGCGGCGTTAGTCAACGGTATAAATCAAGGATACCGGCACCAGGTGCTTAAGGGCGCAACCGGAACAGGGAAAACCTTTACCATCGCTAATGTTATCGCGCAGACCCAGCGACCAGCACTTATCCTGGCTCACAATAAAACACTGGCCGCCCAACTTTACTCCGAGTTCAGCGAACTTTTTCCCAAAAATGCAGTCGAGTATTTCGTCTCCTACTATGACTATTACCAACCGGAGGCGTATGTTCCCCAACACGACCTTTACATAGAGAAAGACGCGGATATTAACGAAGAGATAGACCGATTACGACTGGCGGCAACTGCTGCCGTGCTCACCCGTCGGGATACGATTGTCGTGGCCTCGGTCTCTGCTATCTACGCTCTGGGGAATCCCCAAGAATGGGGCCGGGTGATATTGCCACTGAAAGCCGGACAGACGGTCCGGCGTGAGAGCGTGATGCGGCACTTAGTAAGCATCTACTATGACCGTAATGATTTGGACTTCAAGCGGGGCACTTTCCGGGCACGGGGTGACGTGCTAGAGATACGCCCGGCCTATACGGAAACAGCTTACCGTATCTCATTCTGGGGAGATGAAATTGAGCGTATCACCGAAGTGGAGCCGTTAACCGGTGAAATACTGGATAACCCCCAGGAAATCAAAATTTTCCCCGCCAAGCATTACGTGACCTCTGAAAAACGTGTGCAACAAGCACTGATCGATATTGAAGCGGAATTGGCGGCGCAACTGGCCGAGCTTAACGCCAACAACAAATTACTTGAGGCGCAACGCCTGGAACAGCGTACCCAATACGATTTAGAGATGATCCGCGAAATTGGGTATTGTTCCGGCATCGAGAACTACTCACTCCATATGGACCAGCGTGAGCCTGGCACACCGCCCTGGACCTTACTTGATTATTTCCCGGATGACTTCTTGCTGATTGTGGATGAATCCCATATGACTATTCCCCAAGTCAGAGGCATGTACCGGGGAGACCAGAGCCGTAAACAGACATTGGTGGATTTTGGATTCCGGCTGCCCTCGGCAATGGATAACCGTCCGTTGACCTTCGAGGAATTTGAGGAGCGGATCAACCAAGTCATATATACAACTGCAACCCCTAGCGCGTACGAGTTGGACCATGCTAAAGATGGTGTACAGGAAGGTGAGCCGGCCAGGATTATTGAGCAGGTCATCCGCCCTACCGGTATCCTGGACCCCCAGATTATTATACTACCCACAAAGGGGCAGGTAGATGATCTCGTTGGGCGGATTAACGAACGGACGGAAAAAGGCCAGCGGGTTTTGGTCACGACGCTCACGAAGAAGATGTCCGAAGACTTAGCCGACTACCTAAAGGAGATGAATATCAAGGTTCAGTATCTCCATAGCGAAGTCCAGACCATCGAGCGGGTAGAGATTCTGCGCGAACTACGTATGGGGCAATATGACGTGGTGGTCGGTATTAACCTTTTACGTGAGGGCCTGGACTTACCAGAGGTCAGTCTAGTAGCCATTCTGGATGCGGATAAACAGGGTTTTCTCCGTAGTGCAACGGCTCTAGTACAGACGATGGGCCGCGCCGCGCGTCACATAGAGGGCACGGTCGTCATGTATGCAGACAAGGTCACAGAAGCTATGCAACAGGCCATAGATGAGACAACAGAACGCCGCAATAAACAAGCCCTCTATAACCAGGAGCACAATATCGAACCCCAGGCCATTGTCAAAGAAATACGGGATATCACTGACCGGGTGCGCTCTGAGATGCAAGAGGAAAGCGGGCTGGACTTGAAACCCGAACAGATGGAACCGGCAACCCTGGAAAAGATGATTAAGGCACTGGAAAAGGAGATGCGCCAGGCTTCAGAACAATGGGAATTCGAGAAAGCCGCGACTTTGCGTGATCAGATCTTTGAACTACGGGGGATTTTAGAAGACAAGGCCCCACTCTGGAAACGTGACCGGCGCAAGCAGTAAGCACTCTTTTATGTCCGGCTTAAGCGTATCAAGATGGCCCACACACCAAACGCAACCAGCAGGTCAACCCCTACACTTGCCAGCATTACCTGCGGGCCGAGGGGGGTAAAAAGTTGGCCGATTAACCAGGGCAGGCCCATCGCGCCCAAGCTGGAACCGATAAAGAATTTTCCCGTTATCTGGCTGGTGATATGGATGCGCCGTTCGGCCAGCGCCAATGTCGTGGGAAAGATTGAGGCCATGAAGAGTCCCAGTGCCAATGACCCCACCCAGAAAACGGGCAGAGAAGTCGGCCACAATAACAAAAGTGCCATGCTACCCAGGCAACCAAGCAAATCATATAACAAAATATCCCGTGGCTTCAGTCGCGTGGCAATGGGGATTGACAACAACCGGCCCAAGGTCAGGGCTACCCAGAAGGCAGAATTCAAATAGGCCGCGGTGGTCTCTGACGCCATATTCCGCTGGACGATATAAGTATGTATCCATCCGCTGTAGCCGGCCTCGGCCCCCACATAGAGAAATAAGAACAACATAATAAAACTGACCAATAATCCATTACCGACGTGGTTTTTCTTTTCCTCCGGGGCGACTACCGGGGCCGGAGATGGTACGCGCCGGATCATAAAGATGAGGGGCAAGATAGGAACAACAAATAACCAATAGGCCCAGACAATATCACCACTTAATAGAATTGCCTGGGCGACGATAAGGGGGGAGAGGAACGCACCAACGCCAAAACAGAAATGCAAGCCATTGATAAAAGGCGCGGCCTTATCTTTTAGTGACCAGAGCAATAGGGTATTACAGCCTACATCCATAATACATTCCGCAACACCCATAAAAAACATCAATACCACCAATAACCAAAAAACAGAGACCAGAGGGATAAGAATAATAATTACAGCGATAACGCTTAAAGCTATCGCCAGCAAGCGCTGACCGGCTACCCGGTCATATAAATGCCCTCCTAAAGATGAACCGATAATCAGTCCCAGTGAGCGCACTGTAAAGATCAGGCTAATATCTCTGAGTTGTGTCTGCGTGTGTGCTGCCAATCGGGAAAGCGTCGGCCCGGTAGCGGCGGCCAGTAATCCCACAACTAATGTAATCACATAATAGCCCAAGACTTGAGGGATCTGGCCCTCTTCTTCCAATCCGGATTTTTTGAGCAAGGTAGCTAATGTTGTTGTCATTTAAAACTCCTGATAGTTGATTCTAATAGTATAACCGGATTATTGCATAAAATGTAAAACGTGAGAAGATTATGCGTGATAGGATAGGGAAATGGAGTACAACAGAACATGGATGAAAATCGAACAATATCCCCTCAGGTGAAATCAGAAGAAGTAGTATTGGACCGCGCATTACGGCCTCAATATTTAGATGATCTTATTGGACAGGAGCGCGTTAAAGAAAATCTGCGTATTCTTATTGAAGCCGCCAAAGGGCGCGGGGAAGCACTGGAGCATACTTTATTCTATGGGCCACCGGGACTGGGAAAAACGACTCTGGCCCATATTATCGCCAATGAAATGGGGGCCAGTATTCGTGTTACTGCCGGGCCGGCTATTGAGCGGGCCGGGGATTTAGCCGCTATTCTCAGTAATTTACACCAGAATGAAATTCTCTTTATCGACGAAGTGCACCGGCTAGGTAAAGTTGTAGAAGAGATTCTCTACCCGGCAATGGAGGACTTTGCATTAGACTTGGTTATCGGCCAGGGGCCTGGCGCGCGCACAGTACGGCTGAGCCTACCGCATTTTACCGTAGTCGGTGCCACGACACGTCTGGCGCTGCTCTCGGCCCCCTTGCGCACGCGCTTTGGCGCGATTTACCGTCTTGATTTCTATAATCAAGAGGCTTTAAGCCAGATCGTCACACGGGCCGCATATGCCCTCAACGTCCCTATGAATGAAGCCGGCTGTGAGGAAATCGCACGCCGGGGCCGGGGGACACCCCGTGTCGCGCTACGGTTATTGCGCCGGGTGCGGGATTATGCCCAGGTACGTGCTGATGGTACAATTACCGGCGCTGTGGCCGATGAAGCCTTGGCCCTCTTAGAGATCGACAACCAGGGGTTGGATAACCTGGACCGGCGTGTGCTACACGCTATTATAGAGAAGTTTGCAGGTGGGCCGGTGGGATTGGATACTATCGCCGCTTCTATTGGGGAAGCGCCAGATACTATTATGGATGTGGTTGAGCCATATCTGCTACAATTAGGGTTTATCGACCGTACACCACGGGGCCGTATTGCAACCAAGCTGGCTTACGAACACCTGGATATACCTTATGAGCAGTTAGAACAGGGCACCCTCTTCTAACTCCAGTAGTGCCAATGGTGATCGGACAAAAGAGAGCAGATTTATAATGGCCGCTATTGCTATTATTACTGCAACGATTATATTCCTAGTTGTGCTAAAAATAACCAGCAGTATCCGCAAAGAGGTTATTAGACCCCTTAATGCCCGGTCGTCGCAGCGTGCCGGATGGGCAGGGATTGCCATCCTTATATGTGTCGCCTTAGTAGCCGGCTGGTTCCTGGGCAATCGTATGGAATGGCCGTTGCGTCTTAAGTGGCCCCCAGAACTACCAGAATTACATTTTCAGAGACTTTTACCCTATATTGTCCTGAGCATAGCGATTATCATCGCCGGACTCACACTGAATGCTATCTTCACAAATAGGAATAAAAGACAAAGTTCATACTTAAGCAACCCGTATCGCAAACAACAAATATCTATCTGGGTTTGGGCCGGGACAATCTCCTCTATCATGGTGCTGGCCGGGGGGGTACAATTACTGATGCAACAGACTCTAGCCCCGATTGTGACGCCTACGCCTACCCCTATACTGATAAACGGACAAGAAATTACCACTACAATGCAGTCTACAACGACAACCACCAGCACGCTTCCCGCCCTAGGCGATACGTGGACACGCCCAACAGATGAAGCCTTGATGGTCTATGTCCCTGCCGGTGAGTTCGCGATGGGCCGCGCAGAAGAAGATATCGCTATTGCAATTTCTCAATGCGAGTTAGATCAAGGGGATGGAGATTGTCAATCCAGCCGCTTTGAGAATCAGACACCACAACATAGGGTGATCTTAGATGGCTTCTGGATTGATGAGACCGAGGTCACCAACGCCCAATTTACCCGCTTTTTAAATGCTATGGGGAACCAGGAAGAAGCCGGTACGCCTTGGTTAAACCTGGAGGAAGGCTACAGCCAGATAAGCGCGGAGGATGGCGAATACCAGGTTGTCTCCGGTTATGAAACCCATCCGGTTATTGAAGTGACCTGGTATGGGGCCACCGCTTATTGTGAGTGGGCCGGTGGCCGTCTCCCCACCGAGTCTGAATGGGAGTATGCAGCCCGTGGGCCAGATAATACTTCTTATCCTTGGGGGAAGGAATTTGATTGTTCTTATGGGAACTTCGACGACGAGGCCGAAATTGATTCTTATGTGATTAGCAACCAACCGGGCTGTGATGGTTACAACCAAACAGCACCGGTAAAAAGCTTTCCTGAAGGCAAGAGTTGGTGCAATGCCCAGGATATGGCCGGCAATGTTTGGGAATGGGTACAAGATTGGTATGCTGCCGATGCTTACCAATATGCGGCGGCGAAGTCACCTACCGGCCCGCGAACCGGTGAATACCGTGTGGGGCGGGGTGGCTCTTGGTGGAGTAACCAGACCTGGTCACACAGTGCTATGCGTCTGCAAATTGCGCCAGATGGCGCCGGGTACGACCTGGGCTTCCGCTGTGTGGTTGAAAATCTACCGACAGCAAACTAAAATCTTCTACTAAGAAAGTCTCGCGCTCAGCTCAACAAGCGCGTCACCCTGAGCGAAGCCGAAGGAGCCTGCCTTGAGCTTGCCGAAGGGTCTTGACTTTCTTTCTGAACTGAACCATGTTTATTATGGTTGTTACTTGGCAACAATCGGTATAACAATGTCAGGAAGGGATTAAATATAGTGGAGCAGGATAAAGCATGATCGATATTTGGGGAGTCTTCTGTAATTCGTTGTGGGTTTTAGGATTAGCCGTACTGCTGGCAACTTGGAGCTATGCAGACTATGAGGCCAGTATCCACAAACAGAAAACACGGGACAAGTTCAAAGAATTCTCCTATGCCCTGGCATTGGATGCCGGACTTTGTCTATTTATCACCGGGTTAGCCTTAACCGAAGACCGTTGGTGGGCGCGCCTATTATGGATTGTACTGGGCTTATTCACCCTGGTTGATGCCGGTTTACAAATCCGGGAGAATAAAGAGCGTGCTACAAAAAGCTCGTGATTTTCTGGAACTCATTAAGTTCGAGCATACGATTTTCGCGCTACCCTTTGCTTATCTGGGCATGGTATTGGCGGCCGGTGGCTGGCCCACGTGGTCGCAGTTTTTCTGGATCACCATCGCGATGGCCTCCGCCCGGACCTTGGCAATGGGGACTAACCGCCTCGCCGACCGGGTTATAGACGCGGCTAACCCCCGCACCGCCAACCGCCCTTTGGTCTCTGGCAAAATTGCCCTGACAACCGTCTGGCGTGGAACGGCCATAGCGGGCGGTATTTTAATCCTGGCGGCTTGGCAATTAGG
>JAFGKB010000208.1 GCA_016928755.1 Anaerolineae bacterium
ATTTCCCGAATTTTCTGGGGTTGCAGGGTTGTTTGGAATTTATTCGTTTTGCGGTTGATCCTGTTGATAATACGTTCTATTTTGGATTGTTGGATGATTAGGTTGCTTGTTTTATCTTGATAACTTAGGTAAGTGTTTTAATATCAGCCCTGGATTCATTCCAGGGCTTTGCTATAATAGGGGCATCAACAAAATCCAGAATATAGGTGGAGGCGTGGAAGTGGTAGTTAATGGTCTTTTGATGGCGATACCCAGGTTGCCGGGGTATATGGGTGGCTTGGTTATTACCGCGTTACCTCAGCTTGAGGTTCCACCTATAATTATTCCCCTTGTGGTGGGGCTTATTGTGGGTTGTATCTTGGGCCTGTTACTGTCACATTTTGGCAGTCATATTATTAAAGATGGTTTATTCAAGCGTGACCAGGTTCAGACTGAACGTGAACGCCTTTTTAACTTATCAATGGATATGCTGTGTGTGGCCGGATTTGATGGTTATTTTGAAGAACTTAGCCCGGCCTGGGAAGAGACCCTTGGTTGGTCCAAAGAAGAACTATTGAGCCGGCCCTGGTTAGAACTGGTGCACCCCGATGATCTTGAAGCCACCATCCAAGCCGGTGATCAGTTATTGGCCGGACGAGCTGTATGGGGATTTCAAAATCGTTATCTTTGTAAGGCCGGTGATTACCGCTGGGTTTCATGGAATTCCTATCCTCTACCGGATGAAAAGAAAATCTTCGCGGTGGTCCGTGATGTCACGGCGCAGAAACAGTCGGAGGAATCGCTGCGCAGTAGTCAAGAACAGCTTGAGTTAATTATTGATAATATCCCGGCATTAATCGGTTATATTGATGCCGAGCAACGCTTTCTATATGTCAACCAGGCATATGCAGATTGGTATGGTTTCAAGAAAGAGGAGGTGGTGGGTAAATATTTTAAAGATGTTTTATATCCAGAATCATACCAAGTCGCTTTGCCTATGATAGAAGCGGTATTACGGGGGGAGGAGTTTGCCTTTGAGAATGTTTCTTATGACACCGCCGGCCATTTGCGGGCCGTGCGGGCTATGTATGTGCCCCACTTCGATGAGACCGGGAAGGTTAAGGCTTTCTTCGGGTTAGTTCACGATATTACCGACCGCAAACAGGTCGAAGAAGAGTTGCGTAGGGCTAAAGAAGTGGCCGAGAGTGCTAATCTTGCCAAGAGTGCGTTCCTGGCGAATATGAGTCATGAGTTGCGCACGCCGCTGAATGCTATTTTGGGATTTAGTGAGTTGATGCGTTCGGCCCCGAACCTCACTCTTGAGCAATATAATAACCTGTCGATTATTATGCGCAGTGGTGAGCATTTACTGGATCTGATTAACGATGTGTTGGAGCTTTCTAAAATTGAATCAGGACGACAGGAATTGCAGCCCCAGAGTTTTGACCTGTATGACATGTTACAACGTCTTCAAGAGATGTTCCAGTTACGCATTCAGGAGAAAGCCGTAACTCTTATTTTTGCCCGCGATGTAGATGTTCCCCATTATATATCTACCGAGGAACATAAATTACGCCAGGTGCTTATTAATTTGCTTAGCAATGCTATTAAATTTACAGACACAGGGAGCATCACCCTCCAGATAAGTGTTGTAGCTGGGTCGCCGGACGAACGACAGGACGCAGAGTCTAAGTCACGTCTGTATTTTAAAGTTACAGATACCGGTGTCGGCATTGCTCCCGACGAGATTGATAAGGTCTTCGATGCTTTTGTGCAGACGGAAAGTGGACGACAGTTGAAAAGCGGCACCGGCTTGGGGATGCCCATCAGTCGCCAGTATGTGCGAATGATGGGGGGCGAACTCACGGTAGAGAGTGTCCTGGGCCAGGGGTCTACCTTTTCTTTTGATATAGAGATTGGGGTGGTTAGCGCGTCTGATATGCAGGCATTAGATGTCACCGCTTATGTATTCGGTTTAGAACCCGGACAGGAGCGCTACCGCCTCTTAGTTGTGGAGGATGATGAATATAATCGTGAGTTGTTAGTAAGTTTCCTGGAACCCTTGGGTTTTGAGATTCGTGAAGCCACTAATGGTCAAGAAGCTATTGAGATATGGGAGGAATGGCAGCCGGCTCTTATCTTTATGGATATTCGTATGCCGGTTTTGGATGGCCAAGAGGCTACGAAGCGTATCAAGACTACGCCACAGGGTCAAAAGACCATTATTGTAGCCCTAACTGCCAGTGCTTTTGAAGAGGAACGTACCGAGGCCTTGGTAATGGGTTGTGATGATTTCGTACGCAAGCCCTATCGCGAGAAAGAAATTTTGGATGTTTTGGTTAAGCACTTAAACGTCCGTTTTATCTATGAAGATTTCCCTGCTTCCCGGACGGCTCAACCGCTCACTCCCAGGGTGACCGGGGATGAGGCTGTAGCGATACCGGCTGTGCCGGAGGTGCTCCGTAAAGCATTGGCCCAGGCGGCTCTCGATGCCGATGTAACCCGTATTGGGCAGTTGATTAATGAATTCCGGGCCTTTGATGAATTGTTGGCCGACCTCTTGCAGGCATTGGCCTATGATTTTGACTATAACCAGATATTGGAACTCATGGATATTAATTAGCTGGTGCATTGCACTTTCTTAAGTGCGTTGCACCTTATCATAGAATGGCAATTGAGATAAAGATTGTGATGACGATTACGATTATGACGACGTCTGGTATAATAAATCCTGTTATATACTTTTGGAGGTACACGAATGTACAAATTAGTGTTATTACGTCATGGTGAGAGCGAGTGGAATAAAACTAATCGTTTTACAGGTTGGACGGATGTTGACCTGTCGGAAAAAGGTCGTGCTGAGGCTATTGCGGCCGGCAAGCTATTGAAGGCCGAGGGGTATACTTTTGATATTGCATATACCTCGGTTCTGAAGCGCGCTATCCGCACATTGTGGGCGGCTTTGGATGAGCTTGATTTGATGTGGATACCTGTCGAGCGGTCTTGGCGGCTGAATGAACGTCATTATGGTGCTTTACAGGGTTTGAATAAATCAGAGACGGCCCGTGAATATGGCGAAGAGCAGGTACATATCTGGCGTCGTAGCTATGATGTGCAGCCGCCATCACTTACCGCAGATGACGCGCGTTATCCCGGCCACGACCCCCGTTATCAGGGGTTAGATGGTGCGTTGCCCTTGACTGAGTGTCTCAAGGATACCGTGGCCCGTTTCTTGCCTTATTGGCACGAGACCATTGCGCCTACGGTGCAATCGGGCAAGCGGGTCATTATCGCGGCTCACGGTAACAGCCTGCGGGCGCTGGTTAAGTATCTCGATAACATTCCTGAAAATGAGATCGTTAAACTAAATATTCCCACCGGTATTCCCTTGGTTTATGAGTTAGATGACGATCTGAAACCCTTGCAGCACTATTACTTAGGTGATCCTGAAGCCGTCGCCAAAGCGGCCCAAGCCGTCGCCAATCAGGGCAAAGCATAAACCTTCCAGTAAGTTTTTTAACTTGTTGGAAGGTTATTTGTTGGATGAGAGCAATTAATGAAGTGTCTCTCTTGTTTGACACGGTTTGGGGGCATGGTATCATGCCTTGCTGTAAGCAACAAAGTCTTATAGTACGATACAACTTTAACCCAACGTGTTGGAGGAGTTTTTAGTAAGGCATATAAAAAAATATAGGCATATATTTACCTAGTTTTTTTCATAGCAGAACCTGGTATGTGTGTCATTCTTTGACCCTGACCAGGTTCTTTTGTTGCCTGGATACAATAAAATTATAGGAGGTGTGAGTTTAATGACTTATGTAGTTCGTCGTCTAGGGGAGTCTTCAGAGAGTTTGATAAAACGTTTCCGTCGTAAAGTAGGGCGTGACCGTATTTTGCGTGAGCTAAAGAAACGCCGTTATTTTATTACTAAAGGTGAGCAAGAACGAATTGCTAAACGTAAGGGTATTGCTAAAGCCCGCCGGCGTCGCCGTAAAAGGGAACGCCGTATGCGCAATTGGTAAGTCTTTTTGTAGCGTCAGTTACCAATTTGCTAAAGCCCGGTTTTTACTTTTTCATCTGTAAAACCGGGTTTTTTTGTCCCTGTAGGATAAACTATATAGCATAGGAACTGACAAGTTCCCA